>DATNRD010000464.1:0-14120 GCA_036703665.1 Candidatus Obscuribacterales bacterium | reverse complement strand
TGTCGTCGCTGCGCGGGTAGCCGCCTCTGGGCATTACCGGTCGCGTTAGATAGGGGCGAGGCATCACTTCTGCCGTCGGCTGGCTCGTCGGCGCACCGTCCACCATCACCGGAACATCTGCAGGAACGGGCAAGTATTCTTCCACAGGCGCCGCACCCCGGTCATCCTTTGCGCTATCGCTCGGCGTTCTGCTTGCCGTATACCTGTCCACCACTTGGCCAGAAGCTTCCTGCGGTGGCTGATCTTCTAGTGGCGGCTGCGGGTGTGGCAGCAACCAACTTGCGCCTATGCCTGCGACGATAATCACACCGATAAGGCCGACAACCGAAGCCGTCTTTTTCCCGCGAGCTACACCCACCGGGCAATCGGCCGTCAAGAACCTCCCGTCCCTGCGCCTGTAAAACCTGGGCTTGGTCTTGCCTTCACGTTTGAAGACAAGGTGCTCGGCATCCGACTTGTCCATTTTCGTGAAGTCGTAGACAAAGAGCTTGCACCGGTAGCACAGGCGGTACTGATCCGTACCGCTCATCCCATCCCACTCAGCCTGGCAGGGTGTCGCCTTACGATAGGCGTCAACTGGCTGCAGCGGCTTGGTCGGTTGTGGACCTTCCTTCTTCAGGTGTTCCTTGACCTGTACTTCTTTGTCGGAAACGATTCGGGAAACAACCTGGCGGCACGCATCCAGGTCTACCAGAGTTCTGGTTATGACCGGGTCGATTTTCTTTATGGCTCGTTGCAACGGGGAGTCGCGGCGAGGCACCACACCGGGTGGCGGCGGCGGCGGAAGAAAGGCGGGGGTGCCCTCTTGACCATGACTTTGGGACTGCGGGCCAGACTGTTGGCGCCCGGCAGCTTCGTCGTCTCGACCAGGTGCGGGTTGTTCTGCCATGCATGCGCTCCTCTTTCCTGACAACCCTTGAGAGTCAACGCTTCCAATCGTATGTCTTGACATACGGAGCTGATTGTATCTGACTATCAGCCGGCTGAGTCAAACCGCCAGGCTCGGGCGCGGGGACCATCGGGGGCGCCGGCGCCACGGATGCAGGCATCGAACTGGATGCGGCTGGGAGGTTAGTATTGCCCGCGGGAGCAGCAGGCGCGGCCTGATAGGCACCAGAGTACGGCGCCCCGCCCTGAGCCCCGGGCGTCATGCCCTCGCCAGGCTGTACCGATTCAGGCTCGCCTGCGCCGCTATATTCCCCGGGCATCGCTCCCGTTTGCGGAGGCTCCAGCACTTCGCCGGCAGCCGGCTCATTCTCGCTACCAGGAGAAGCGACGTCCGGCGGAACATCCATAGGCGATGCACCGAAAGCGTTCTCGCCAGCACCCGCACCAGACTGGCCGTCGGCGGGAGACTGGTTCTGCAAGACAGCGCCTGCTACCGGCTCTGTTTCTTTCTTGACCGTGACTTCCGTTGTCTTCGGCTTCGCCTTAGGCCGTGCAACCTGGCTGACTGCCGGCTCGGGTCGGCGAGGCATTGCCATCGACAGGGCTATCACCCCCACGAAAATCAGCACGCTTCCAGCGATAAGGGCCAACATCTTCCGTCCGCGTGCCACGCCCACAGGGCAATCCCGCGTCAGAAACCGCCCGTCCGACCTCATGTAAAAGCACGGGTCTTCAATACCTTCCCTCTGGTGCACCAGCGTTATTACTTCATCTATGGTCATGTTTTTGAAGTCGTAAACATGACATTTGCAGAGGGAGCAAACTCGGAAACGGTCGGAACCCGACATATAGTTCCACTCTGAACCACAGGCGGTGGCATAACGATATGCCTCAATCGGCTGTTCGGGTTTGAAAGGTTCTACAGGGCGTGTTTTTAGTTCTTCCTTGACCTTCACTTCCTGATCAGAAACCATACGGCTGACGATTTGTTTGCAAGCTTCAAAGTCTATCTTGGTCCTGGCCAGAACTGGGTTCAACTTTTGCACCGGCCTTGGCGGTGCGTCACCGCGCGACGGCACTACCTCTGGACTCGGTGGTGGTGGCATGAATCCGCGCGGGGGCGGCGCAGCCGGCTGCGGCGCTGCTTTGGACGGAACTACTGGCTGCACCGGCTGCACCGGCTGCACTGCGGTACCATGTGCAACTGCACCGTGCACAGTCTGCGCTCCGACCTGGGGCGGGGCAGTCCCGGACGGGACGGCTCCCTGCCCCTGCGGCGGCACGGAGTAGCTCGCCACATGTTGAGGTGGCGTCGAATGTGGTGCCTGCTGCGCACCGGCTTGAGCTCCGGGCTGCGCAATGAAAGGCTGGCGAAGCCTGTTGATTGTCCTGCTGACTATGGGATTGATTTTTTGCACCACGCGCCGGAGCGCTCCTGGTTGAATGGGCGTTGGCTGTCCAGGCATCTCCTGGGGAGCCTGTTGCGGAATGTTCTGCTGCACGGAAGACGGCGCCTGAGCAGGAGCACTGCCGGGTTGCCTGTGCTGTCCCGGTTCTTGAGGCGCAGGACTCCCATTTCCTTGGCCTGTCATAAGTTATCCCCCTCTACGTTCCTGTTTCCTAGATTACCACCGCCCAGCAGACAAGAGATGCTACCCGCTTCACGCCGCGGCTTCAGCACTCGAGTTTATAACCAACTCCATGAACAGTTTTGATCAATGGTTGATCCTCGCTATCGCCAATACTCTTGCGCAGTCTCTTCAGACAGCTGCGGATCGCCTCGGGACTGGCATCGGACTCCGAGGCCCAGACTCGATCGGCCAGTGCCTCCAGGCTGAAGACACGGTTTGGGTTGCGCATGAAAAACTCCAGCAGAGCAAATTCTCTACGCCTCAAGTTGATGGGTTGGCCGTCGCGAGTGACAGCGAACTTGACAGGATCGAGAACGAGATTTCGTGCCGTCAAAACATTGGTTGTCTGTCCGGCCACCCTGCGGAGCAGCGCCCTGATCCTGGCCGAAAGTTCCTTCATGTGAAATGGTTTTGTCAGGTAGTCGTCCGCGCCGGAATCGAGCCCTACTTCCTTGTCGCTTATGCTGCCTTTGCCAGTCAGCATCAACACAGGGGTCTTGTTCCCACGATTGCGCATCTCACGGCAGATCTCCAGACCTGAAACACCGGGGAGATCCCAATCTAGAACAATCAGATCGTAATTATAGAAAATGAGCTTTTCTTGGCCTTCCGTTCCTGTCGCTGCACATTCCACCTCATAGTGCTCGTGGGAAAGCCAATCTTCCACCATGCCGCGCAGCTCACCGTCGTCTTCCACAACAAGAACCTTAGCCATTGGCAGGATCCACCCTTGCTCCGGAAAGTTAAAGGCTCAAGCAATTGTCAGCACTGCTCATTAGCCAGTATACGCCAACAAAATACTTGGAAAGACAACGTGAAATCCGCCAGTGACTTTGGCTTGTTACACCCGTGAAAAGGTTTCAGCAACCTGCTGGCGCACGTTCTTGAAGGTGGGATGGTCGGCGGTGGCTATAGCTCCTGCCAGGGTCAACAGCCCGGCCAGCAGAGCAACAGTGAGAAGACTGACGAGCTGGCCGGCGGGCTCCCTGTAGCCCCGTAGCTTCTTGACACGCGCTATCAGATCCGGGTCGAGAGCGCTTTGGTAAATGCGCATGTCGTGAGCCCCACAACGCATGCAGCGATAGAAGCTGCCCATAAGAACGTATGCACACCGGTCGCAAAAACTGACTGTCTGACTTTGCATGATTTCTTCCCCCTGCCCGACCGCTCGATTGCCTTCGACAATCCCAGTGTAGGAGCAGACTGTGGCACTGTCGGGGCGCATTTGGGGCAAATTTGGGTCAGGCTGACCTATGCTCTGCCGTGCTTACGTCCCTTGACGCTGTGAGCCCCCGCGCGGACATAATGGATGCGTAGGCAAGGGGGCATTTGCTTGAGGATGAACTGCAGGTCACTGGCCACGCTCATCTGCGCAGGGTTGCTGCTCCAGCAGCTTGCCGGGGGGTCCCCCCGGCCGGCCGCGGCTTATCCAGAGGCATCCGGCCGTGCTGCTGGCACAATCGTCGCCGCTCCAGGCGCCTCCACCCCCACACCAGGTGAATCCCACACCGCCCCAGAAACTTCCCCCGCGGAGGCGACCGCCAGCCAGCCTGCCTCCTGCCGTCCGGGACAGGAGCCTTCCACGCCACAGCCGCCCAAATTCGAGTTCAATCTTTCTTCCACTGTCCGGAACATCCCTGCCGGACACTGGCACGACTTTCACTTCGTCGACATTACGGGCGGCGGGTCGACACGCACCATCGTGCCCACTGATTTGCTCACACCGGCCGAGTACGTGGCCGTTCACCAGGTTCTCACAACCGGCACTCAGACCATTCGCATCGGCGCAAAAGGCAGCGCCGTCGGCGGGCGCTTCAAGCTAGACAAGAGCCTGGCCGATGCCATCGGCGCGCTGGCAAAAGGCAGCTCACCCTTTCCAGCACAAGAGGATTCCACACTACCAGCCGGCAGCACAGCTTCCATCGTGGCTGACAAGGCGTTGAAAGACGAGGAGTATATTTCGGTCGACGGATCGTCCAGGATAATCTCCGGCGCCGCGGTTGTCATCGGCAACAAGCGCGCCCGGGCAGGCAGGCATAAGATCAGGACCCCAGGTCGGCGCTGAGCCGTTCACGGGAGGGAGAGAGCGGCTCCTCGGCTCGCCACTTGGCTGCTGGAACGCGGAACCAGAAACTGCTTCCCTTGCCCTCTTCGCTTTCCACACCGATGGTGCCGCCGTGCTGCTCGACGAGCGCCTTGGCTATTGCCAGACCGAGCCCCGACCCGCCCTTCTGCTTGTGGTCTTTGATGTCCACCTGCTTGAATTTCTCGAATATGGTGCCCTTGAGATGAGCGGGAATCCCGCGCCCCTTGTCAGTTACGCGCACCTCAACAAAACCGTCTGCCGGCCTGGCATCGATGGCCACGGATTCTCCCTGTGGTGAATACTTGATGGCGTTGCCGAGAAGATTGACGAGTACCTGCACAAGCCGGTCGCCATCGGCGTGCACGTGCAAGTCCTCCGGCGGCGCCTCTAGAATTATGCCGCGCTGCTCGGCTATGGCTCGCACCGCGTCAAGCGAGCGATCGATCACCGACGACAGCGGTATGTCGCTGAACTCCATCTGGAACGTGCCGGACTCCAGCTTGTCCAGGTCTAAGAGGTCGTTGACCAGGTTAAGAAGTCTGGTGGCGCTGCGGTCGGCAGCCGCTGCTTTGTCTTTGCCCTTCGGTGTCAGCTCCCCGTATATTCCCTCGTTGAGCATTGTCAAAAACGCCTGGATGGCGGTAAGCGGGCTGCGCAAATCGTGGCTCACCATGGCGAGAAACTCCTGCTTGAGGCGTTCCAGCTCGTGACGCTCTGTGACGTCGAGCATGATCGCCAGGAACCTGGGACCTTCTCGCGCCAGATAGCCTTTCAAGGAAAGTTCCATGGCAAACACGGAGCCGTCCTTTCGGACGGCCTCGCGCTCCGAAATGCGACCGATTGCCTCCTGGAACATGCTGGCCATGAAAGCCTCTGGCTCCCGCTCCTTCCTCTCGTGCAAGAGGGTTTTGAAGTGCTTGCCGGTGAGTTCGGCGGCAGTGTAACGAAACATCTCGACAGTGGCAGGATTGACCATGTCGATGGTGCCCTTCTCATCAATGAGCACCAGCCCGACCGGCATGCTGTCGATAATCTGGCGCACACGCGCCTCGCTGGCGCGCAACAGCTCTTCGGCACGCTTTCGCTCCGTGATGTCGTGGGCAACGCAGAACAGGGACTTCTCCGCTTCCGACCAGTAAGCCGACCAGAGCATGTGTACGATGGCACCGTCCTTGCGCCGCACACGGCTCTCAAAAGGCGCACCGTGCAGGCTCTTCCTGGCCAGGTGCAGAGATCTGTCGGAGTCCTGCTGCGCAACAAGATCTGTGTACTTCTTGCCCACCAGCTCTTCGGGCTTGTAGCCCCACACCTTCAGCGACGACGGGCTTACGCGCCCGAAGCGGCCCTCGCCATCGAACGTGCAGATGACGTCCTGGGCATTGTCCACAAGGGCCCGCTCCTTTCTTGCGGCTTCGGCAAGCGCAGCGGCCATATCGTGAAAGACCTGATCGAGGTGGGCAATTTCATCGTTGCCGGAAAGGGTTGGCTTGAGCGCTTTCCCCTCAGCCAGTCGCCGGGTGTTGTCCATGAGCACGTCCAGGCGAGCCATGGTGCCGCGGTAGAAGAAGGCCGCCAGCCCGAAGGCAATAAGGATGTTGAGGGCTACTCCTGCCGCCAGAACCGCCTGCACGCGCTGCTTGGCCTGCACTCGTGCCGCGGAAGTAGCACGCAACACTTGCTCCTGTGCTTGAAGCATGTTGCTCACCTTCAAGCGAAAGTCCTCCAGCAGGTTCTTGCCTTCTTCCAGCTTTCCTAGCCCCTCGAGTTGCTCCTCGCGCTGCAGGGCCGCCAGCCCTTCTCGCAACCGGCTGAGCGCCTGGTCGATCAACGACTTGCACTCCTTCAGTGAAGTCGAGCCCACACCCCCATCGCCCGTCAAGCGCTGGAGGGCGCTGAATTCGGACTGGATGTTTTCGGCGGCGTCCTGAAAGATCTTGAGGAAAAACGAGGCACCGGAGACACTGTATCCGGCAGCAGCGCTTCCCGCATCGAGAGCGCTCATCTTGACGTGGTCGACATGCCCGAGAACCACGCGGGCGCGCTCTTCGCGCCCGATTTCACGTTCGGCTTGTTGCAGCATGGCAACCAGAGCAATTATGAAAACCAGCTCGAAGAGAAGCGGCACGGAAACCAGAATCAACCACTTCTGAGAGAGCTTCAAGTCCAATCGCATGGGCAGCCTCTCGGTCTTCCGCTGACGCACGGCCAGCGCCGGCCACGCATCCCCCACAGTATGAACGTACCACGATATACCGGTGATGCTGCTGCCGAATCAATAGACGGACGTGCACTTGAAAGCAGCCTTGCCCACAGGCGGCGTTTGCCGCCGCCGGGGAGGGGATAAATCCCGCCCGTACGGCTGCAAGATGAAATGCTGCAAAGACGTGGTTCTCGGCGGCACCATCGACCGCGCTTGACCCGAATTTGTCACAAACATGACCGGGACATGCCCGTGACTCTCCTTACACTCGAAGCGTCGGGGGAGTGTGGACATCGATGGAGGTGCCCATGGAGTGGAGGGTCCGAGCAGTCTCAAAGGACGAGTTTGTCAATGGTCCGCTGGCGGAGCTCACTCGCCAGGGACTTACAGCCCTTTTCCAGAGGCTGCTTGAATGGGAAGCCGACACAATCGTCGACCAGCTGCGGCACGCGGCCCGCACCAGCGGCAGGCAGCGAATCGTGCGCAACGGCTACATGCCGGCCAGGGTTCTGCGCACGGCGGTCGGTGACATTTTTATTCAAGTTCCGCGCATTCGGGACAGAGAAGGAAAGGCCCGATTCAGATCGGCTGTGGTACCGCCTTACCTGCGCAATCTCGACGTACCGCAGCCGGCGCTGATGCTTACGTACCTGCGCAGCCTCATGCACAATGATCCCGCTCCGCTGTTCAGGACATTAGCGCCGAAGGGGAACCTGACCGCTGCCCGCAAGGGGATCAAGGACCTCTGGAACGACCATGTTTTGGAGCTGCATTCAGAGCAGGTCTTGCCGGAAAGCCTCGAACGTATTTGGATCGGACGGTGCAAGAAGGACATATTGTTCGGGCAGGCACCGGCTGTCACTGACATTGTCGTAGCTCGTTGCCGGTCCGGGGCATACAGGTTGCTCGGCGTATTTGTAGGCCGGCAGCCGGACGAGGTCACGGCTGTGCTCTCAGAAGCTCTGGCGCGCTGGGGGCTGGCAGGCTGCATACCTGCGGCCTGCTTGCAAAACAGAGGAACCATAGAGCTGTCCACACCTGACTCCGAGGCCGCCAGAACTAGCCACGGACAAGAAAGAAGAGGCCAAAAGGCTGACCCCGACCGGCCCCAGGCCTCTTTTGTCGACAGCCCGTTTGCCCATCCCCATCACCTCATACACAAAATTTGACACCCAAATGGGGGATAGTGTATGGGTATATTTGGAAGCAGACATTACTTACGAGCTGAAACGCCTGTCGCTCCAGTCGACATACATCGACGGGGGCAACAGGGGAGTCGGGCGCGCCGGAGAGGGGGGTCCTGATGGGTCGTGCGTCGCTGCGCCCGCGCGGGCGTTTCAACATCTTACTCCCATTGAACCCCGCAACTCGATGCAGCCGAACGACCCTGGATTCTTGGCTCGGCAGGCTTCTGTGCCTTTTAATGTCGCTGGTGCTGGCGTTCCCCCAGGCCGTCATGGCCCACGAGCTGACGGGGCAGGAAGGAAAGATTCGTCCCGAGGCAGGAGCCGGCAACATCGACCTGTCATCCACGGAACGCAACGTCCCGGCCCACCACGTTGCAGACTTCGCAGCCGCTACCATTCTGGTGGGTGGCGTGGCAAAGCCCGTATCGGCGGCAGATATGCTTACGCCGGCTGAAGCAGCTGCCCTCAGTCAGGTTTTGTTGTCCGGACAGCAGGACTTGCAGCTGGGAGCGCTCGGCAACGCCATCGGGGGAAGCATTGCCAGCCACCTGGTGAGCGCACGGGCGGCCGATGTCGTTATCCCGAAGGGGGTCACCATCGTCCACGACGCGGCCGCCTCAGCTTTCAATATCGCCGGCAATTTGACCAATGCTGGCACGCTTTACGCGCTTTCCACCAATCAGGCTGTCACCGACGCCACGCTGAGCGCAGCCAATATCTTCAACCAGCCCGGCGGGGTCATCACCTCCATCCTTCCATCAGGCGGGTTGTCGGGCTTCCAGTCGGCACTGGCCAGCCTCAGCCTCACGCTTTCCGCTGTTCACGACATCGTCAACTCCGGGACAATTTCCAGCTCAGGCAACCTGGCGCTCATCGCCGGCAGATCGATAGTCAACAGTCCAGCCAACGGCATGTCCGCAGTCTCCGCTGCTATCCAGGCCGCTGGAAACGTGGCACTACAAGCTCAAAACATCATCAACACCGGCATCATTGCTTCCCAGCTCGGGAACATTCAGGCGGTAACCTCAGCGTTAAACAGCTCGGGGATACTTTCTGCCTTAAACGCAAGCGTGTCCGTAGCCAATCTGGCAGGCAACACGCTGGACGTTCGCGGGGCGCTTGGCTCCATAACTGCGGGCAAGGCCGTTTCTTTCAGCACAGCCGGCTCGATTTTCGACCAGGACGGCAGCCTGCTAAAAAAGGCGCTGCTGTCGGTTTCCGGCGTGGAAGTCTCCGCCGAGAGCATCCTGTTCCTTAGTCCGGAGGGAAAGGTGAACATAGACGCGGGCGCCTTGCAGGGGAAGGTGGAAATAGCAGCCGGCGAAGCCAACGTTAGCGTGCAGCGCGGCGACCTGCAAATCACGCGATTCGACATAACGGGCGACCCTGTCATATCCGTGCAGAGCGGTTCTTTCGACTACAGCGCCGGCGACATTGTCACCAACGGAAACATACTGTCAATCACTGTTCCTTTCGGCGGCATAAACATCGCCGGCAACATCATCACCAGCCCGCTTCTAAGCAACGGGGCAGGCGGCGAGGTGCAGCTCATTGCCGAAGGGCGCGTGACGGTCGGCGGCGACATCCGGACCAGCGGGGTGAACGACCGTGGCGGCAACGTTTTCATCAGCTCCAGCAACCTCGGGGCTTCAGGGACGGCTATCTCTACCGGCAACATCGACACCTCGGGCACGTCCGGCGGCGCCGTGATAATCACCGACACTTCAAACACCGGCTCGATCATCACCGGAACGATTAACACCAGCGCCACTTCCGGGGCTGGCCGCGCCGGAGGCGTTGCCATTGTGGGACCCGACACTATAAGGGTCGGCGCCAACGTGGGCTCGGGCACGGTCATAAACAACCTGGGCATTGCACCACAAAGCTCGGGCGGCGTGTTCATATCCAGCAACAGCCCTTTGACCGGAGCCGTCTCAGGCGATCCCGCGGCCGTCAACATCGGCAGCATCGACAATGCCAATCCGATAGCCGATACAACCTCGGCTTCGGTGGTTCTCCTTTCGCGCGGCGATATCCAGGTCGGCAGCACGCGTCACACCTCGAATGTCACCGCCCCAGGACCGGGGCCGGGCGGATTGGGCGCCTTTCCCAGGGTGACCAGCACGCTTACTACCACAGGCTTTCCCACAAGCGGCGACACGGCAAGCTACACCATCACGGTCACCCCGCAGGCGCAGCCGACCATCACCAGCAGCAACGGGCCGACCACGCATAACTTGATCGCCGGGAACTTCACCTCGCTTCCCAACCTCAAGCAGTCGATCAACACATCCGGCAACCTCACCATCGACACCAACGGCGACAGCTCGCTTTATGTGCCGCTGGCCATGCCGTCCATAAGCGTGGGAGGCAACGTAAGCGGCACAGCCGGTCCGGCAGGCTCCGGGGCGTCCGTCGTGCTCGTTTCCCACGAAACGCTCCGACTTGCCACCGGCGGCGGCAGCAGCATAAGCACCGCGCCGGCTGCGGGAGTCTCAGGCGCCCGCGGCGGTGACGTGTTTCTTTTATCCACCACGGGCACGGGCAGCCTGGGATCCATCCTCGGCAACCAGACGACGCCTGCAATCTCCCCTGTGATTGCCACCGCACTGCCTGCCAACTCCGTAAGTTCCTCCGGGGGCAACGTTCTGGTTTCTGCGGCCCTCGGCACCGTAAGCATATTCGGGCCGATTACCACTTCCAGCACCGGCTCCGGGCGCTCCGGCAATGTCAATCTGCTGGCGACCTTCACGCCCAATGCCCAGCAAACCATTCTCAGTGTTCAAAAGGTCAACGCTGGGCCCTCTCTTTCCCCCGGCGACATCGTCACCGCCAACGTTCCCATTGGCGCAACCGGCGGCAGCGGCGGCGATGTCGGGCTGTACGCAGGCAGCAACCTGCTGGTCGGCAACATCAACACAAGCGCCTTCGGCGCAGGCAACAAGGCAGGCAATATCATTCTGGCAGCCGATAACACCAACAACACCGGTGCTACTATTCTGGGCACGCCAACCGCCGGCGACCTGGTGGCCGGCGGGCTCGACAACGCCAGCGGCGGCTCCATACATCTGGACAGCGGAGATAACCTGTTCAATGTCGGTTCTCTGGTGACCAGATCCACAACCGGCACAAACGTCAGCTCCTGGTCCGACGACACCGGCACTGGTGCGGCCGGCGATCTGATATTCACACGCAATGCCCTGCTGGGGATGGACGCCAACCAGAAAGTCGTGCTGCCGCTGGAGCGCGGCGTTGGCACGGTAAACGTGCTTGCCCCTGTAAACTTCGCCCCGGGCAGCAATGTACTTATGGATGGGAGTCGCTCGGATGCCACCGCCCGGGTCGGATTATCGCTTGTCAGCACGACTCTTCTGGGTGACGTGGTCACCCAGAACCTGGGTAGCGGGCCGGCGGGATCCATCGTCATTGCACCGACCAACCTGGGGTTGACCACAGGCAAACTGATCACGACCGCCGCCGGCAATTCGGCCGGCAACATACAAATTCTTGCCTCGGCCGGCAACCTGTCGGTAGGAAACATCGAGGCACTGGGCTCGGGTGCCGGTCATCGAGGCGGGCTGGTGGTGCTGTCGGCGCCGGCTGGCTCGCTGCAAACCGCCGGGATCAATCTCTCCGGGCTGGCAGGGGCAGCCGCCGGCAATCTTCTTTTAACGGCAAGCTCAACCATAAGCATAGGCAACAGCGCCCCTGACTCCCATGGTCTGCTGGGCATCTCAACGGCAGGAGCTGCTGGAGCAGGCAGGGTCAATATATCGGCAGGACAGGCCATCGTGGCAAATTCCGGAGCCAGCGCCGACATATATGCATCGTCCTCCGGTGGCGCCGGCGCTCCTGTGATGCTGACGTCTGCCGGCAACAACGGATCCAAATCGATATCCGTAGGCTCGATCGACACATCAGGCAGCAGCGGCGGCGGGTTTGTCTCCCTCATTTCACTGGATCTGGCCGCCAGTGCTGTGGAAGTCTCAGACATATTCACGGGCGCCACCGCCCCCTCGGCCACTGGCGGCTCTGTCTCGATAGCAGCGCTGGGAACGGTAACAGCCGGGAAAATTAGCACAGCGCAAGCAGGATCTCTTAAGGGCGGCAGCGTCTTCGTCTCCTCAGGAGCAGCAATGACACTGGATGACGTGACCGCTGCTGCTGCCGGCACAGGGACGAGCAACGTAGTTCTGGCCGCCAGCAGCACCATCGCCGTCGGCGGCACGACCTTCACTGCAGCCACCCCCGGGGCCAGCACGGGCATCTTTCCCAACATATCGGGCGCCCCGTCGAGCATAAACGTTTCCAATTCCTTCTTTGTCGTGACCGTCACTCCCGGAGCCCTGAGCAATTACAACCCGCAGGGATACACGAGCATCGCCAGTAGCACCAGCTGTTGTTCGTCTGCCGGCGTGCGTTTCGACACCGGTGGAGATGGCTCGCTGGTAGCGCCGCTGCTGTCTCGAAGCACCGTCAGCCTGACCCAGGGCACAGTTACCAGCACGGCCAGCGGCGACTCTTTCGCCATCGCCTCTCTCGGCAACATGAGCTTTGCCGCCTCGGGCACATCCAACGGCAGCGTTTCTGCCGGAGGAACCAACCAAGCCGGCACCATTCAACTGCTGTCGTTAACCGGCAACATCTCGTCGACAAGCTTTCTGACCGCCGCTGGAGGCAAGGGGCAGGTGATCGTGCTGGCTGCCGGACCTACCGGGCAGGTTTCCATAACGGGCAACAACGGCGCCGACAGCATAACGACTGCCGCATCGGGAGCCAACGACGGCGGCGACATATTCGTGCTGGCCGGCTCCCAGGTGACGATAGGAAGGCGGGTGAACAGCTCAGCGAACGCCTCGGCCGGCGACATCTCCTTTGCCATCGTGCACGGCAATCTCAACTTGAACTCTACCGGCGGCTCGCCTGGCAGGTTCATCGATGCCACGGCAGGCAGCGGAAAGGGCGGCGATCTTTCTATCTTGATCGGGCAATCGAAAGTGGACGGCGGGGGGTTTGCGGGAATATTCAGCAACAACGACTGCTGCAGCGAGAACTCAGCCAATGTATCCTCGCTCACAGGCGATGCCGGAAGCATCGCGGTCGACATTCTCAACGGACCGCTTGGCTGCGCGACCTGCCCTTCGTCGGGAAATTCCAGGAACTTCCTCAACCTCATCGCCTCATCGACATCGGGCAACGGCGGCAAAGTGGCGGTGTCGGTGGGCGGCAACATCAAGAACCGCTGGACGATAAACACGCAGGGCGGAGTAAATGGCGGTGACACCACCGTGTACGCTGCCGGCTCGATCACGCTCAATAATGCTTCGACAAGCAGCGCCCTCGGCTTCATCAATACGAGCATAACAACCACCTCCAGCCAGGCAATCGGCAGCGGCGGCAACATCATGATGAGGTCGGAAACCGGGTCGATCGACGTCAATTTCCTGCTGTCATCCGGTGGCACAAGCGGGCGCACAAGCGCCGGGTCCATTCAGCTCGCTGCACCGTTTGGACGTGTAAGCATCTCCAGCAGCAACGCCTTTAACGAAAGTATGACCGCTACCGGCACCGTCCTGGGTGGCGCGCTCAGCGTCACAGCCGGCGGCGACATTACATTGGCAGACGGGATCAACATTTCATCGACCAGGGACGCCGGCACCCTGGCAATCACAAGCACCATGGGCAACGTCTCGTTCAACAGCCCGGGCGGGGCATCCCCTGAGAAATTCGTCAATGCTACAGCCATCTACGGCGACGGCGGCGACGTCAGCATCGTTCTGGGCAACGGGTTCACCAACCAATCCGGATTCGCAGGCATCTTCAACAGCAATACCTGCTGCAGCGAAAACTCGATAAACGCCAGTTCGCAGTTCGGCCAGGGCGGCGATATCACTGTAAGAATCGTCACGGGTAGAGAGGGTTGCTTCAGTTGCAGCGATTCTTCGCGAAACCTGTTGAATTTCATTGTCGACTCCTCAACCGGCAACGCGGGCAGCATCACGGTCGATGTCGGCGGGGCCGTGAACACCCACTGGTCGTTTTCGGCATCCGGCGCCAACCGGGGGAATGTCGCCATTGCAAGCGCCGGCGCCTTCACCACCGACAAATCGATCATCGCCAACGCCCTA
>DATNRD010000463.1:0-8770 GCA_036703665.1 Candidatus Obscuribacterales bacterium | reverse complement strand
CTCGCAGGCAAACTGCGAAAAGGACATCCGCGACACGCTCGCGACGATGAACTCCGAGCAAATCCAGAAGCTTGACGAGCAATACCGCAGGGAGTACGGAAAGAGCCTGCGCGACGCGTTGATGGATGATCCTAACCTGTCGCAAGCAACCAAGGATGCCTGCGAGATTTACCTCAAAGGATCCGACAAGCGTACCGATGCGGATACTCTTAAACTTGCGGACATCGCTCTTAAAGAAAAGAACATGGATATGTTCCAGGAAGCGATGCGCAATGCCTCGCCCGAGGCGCGCAAGAAGTTCATGGAGAAGGACGAGAACGGCAAGACCGGCGAAGACAGGTTGAAGGAGGCCTTCGAAGGTCACTGGTACCATGCCTTCAGCCTGGGTCTCACGGGCAACGTAACCGATACCGATTTAACGCACGCTAAAGAGTACGCGGAGAAGGGCGGCCTCACCACAGCCACGAAGATTCGCGACAACTCCAGCTGGTCGGGCGACAACGAAAAGGCCATTGAGAAGGCCCTGCACGACATGAAGCCGGAAGAGCGCCAGGCCTACCTGCGCGGGCGCGAACTGGCCAACAACATGACTCCGGAAAGCGAGCTGACAGAGCAGCAGAAGAAAGATCTGGCAACCTATAAGGAGATCCGTTCTGCCCTCGAGAAGGCTGGGAACGAAACTGAGCTTTCTCGCTGGGAGGACATGATTGCATATAAGGATGGTTCCCTGGTGTCGAAGCTATCAATGCACCGGGGCTCCATCTACGACGACTCCATGGACGACGTGCTTGGCACCGTGGAGAACATGAGCAAGGCGGATTGGGAGCGCCTGAAAAAAGATCCGCATTTCAGGGAGGAGATCGAGAAGCAGCTCAAGACTTACCTCAGTGATGACGAATTGAAGCGAGTCATGGAGGTAATCGACAAGAAAGCCGCATGCAAGACTTTCGAAGAGGCCGAGCAGGCCGGCCGGCGCCCAATTCTCGATGCGATCAAAGACGCAAAGGGATACTTCAACGACAACGAAGACAACATTTACGGCGCCATCAAGAACATGACGCCTGAGGAGCGCAAGAAGTACAAGGAAGATCCGGAGTTCAGGAAGCAGGTCGACGAGAGAATCAAGAGCGTTCTCGATGCCGGTCCGGAACAAGACGCTGCCTTCAAGCTGTTGAAACAGATCCAGGAGACGGGTGAAAAGCCTAAGGAAGACATCGTTGCCAAGCTGCTCATGCACGCCGGTAAGGGCGATACCGATGAGGCTCAGGTAGTTCGTGATCTTCAGAAGGCATTCAAAGAAGATCCGACTCTGAGAGACAGGATCAACAATCCGAAAACGGAGGAAGACAGGAAGTTCGCCGAAGAGTTCAAGAGTGCCCTGCACAAGGCACTGGACGACGGCGAGTACGAGAAGTATGCCAAGCCGCTGCTCGAAAAAGGATTCCTGCCTGCCGAAACTCAGATGGAGCTGAGCAAGGGCGTCTTTGACGACGATGAGCTTGGCGCCTATAAGGATCTTGCATCACTGGGCAAAGCGGCCGACATGGACAAGGATCCCGCACTGAAGGACCGCGTACTCAATCCGAAGACCGAGGCAGACAGGCAGTTAGCCGAGCAATGGAAGGACGCCAAGGCTGAAAGAGACAAGATTCTCAATGATCCGGCTTACCAGGAGAAAGTGTTGGGCTTCCTGAGCAAGGAAGAGCGTGAGGTGGCTCTGAACGCTTTGAAGCAAGGGGAGATGCGCCCAGAGGACCTTATTCGTGCGCATATGGTGGGCGCAGGCACAGGAGAAGAAGAGATCAGGGCGGCACTGGAAAAGCTGACGCCCGCACAGAAAGAAGAGGTCAGAAAGGCGTATGCGGAGAAGTACAAGTCTGATCTGACCTACGACATCATCGACGAGATGAGCGGCGCCGATAAGACCAAGGCGCTGCGCGCGGCTGAAAGGGAACCGACGAGCGCGCGCGAAGCCTACAACCGCGAGCGCGACGCCTACTATGAAAGCTACGACGGCTTAGGCAAGAAGTGGGTCAACAACGTCTGGGACGGAACGGGTTACATGAGCGAGGACGCCATGAACGAGTTCTCGGCCAAGATGACCGAGTTCTCTGCCAAGTTCCAGGAGTTGCCGCCGGAACAGCGGCAGGAGTTGACAGAAAAACTGAGAACGGCTCTCGATCAGTTTGTTGAATCGAAAGGTGCAGCCGCCGACGCCCTGGTAGACGCAACCATCGCCGTGGTCGCGGTAGTGGGAGCCTTCTTCACGGAGGGCGTGAGCCTGAGCCTGCTGGCCGCCACCGGATTCGGTGCTGCGCTGTTCAAGGTTGCTGCCAAGACACTGCTCATGGGTTCTGACTACGAGCTGTCCATGGTGGGACTGGATGCCGCGACGGGATTCGTGGACGGGTTCCTGGCATTTCTCGGTCCGGCAGAGCTTGGGAAACTGGTGGGATTAGGCGCTAAAGGCGCCGAGGCGGCTGCCACCCAGGCCGGCAAGACGCTCGTGAAGGAGCTGGGCGAAACCGCCGCCAAAGAGGTCATCAAAGGCGGTGAAGAGGCTCTGGAGACAGCCATGTCCAAGGCCGTCCGCGATGCCATGCTCACCGGCAGCAAGAAGGTCGACGAAAAGGTGGTCGAGAGGATGGTTGCCGAGCTGGCCAAGGAAGGCGCCAGCGAGTCCGAAAAGGCCGCCTTGAGACGGGCGATCAAAGAAGGCCTCGAGACGGGGATGGTAGAAGCGACCAAGGGCATGTCCAGCGTGGAGCTTAAGGCGCTCAAGTATGCCTTTATTGCCGGTGGCGGCGCACTGGGCGGCGGCGGTTCCGGCATGATTCGCGGCTTTGCCGAATGGGATCCCAACAAGAGCTTCGCGGAAAATATGGCCATGGTGGGCAAAGTGACGGCCATGGCGGCCGGATTTGGTGCTGCCGGCGGTCTGGCATTTACAGCCGTATTCGAGGCCGGCGGCTCAGTGTTCCACAACGTGAGAGAGCATTTCAAAGTCAAGCCGGGTGAAAGGCTCAATGAGGCGCAACTGAAGGAAGCAGCCAAGTTGATGGGGGTCAAGGACGGTGAGCTCAAGTACAACGAGCAAGGCGACCTCGTTCTCACGGGCAAGGCTGAGAAGCCTCCCGGCCACGGTGACACGCCGACAGACTCTCCCGGTGGGCCACACGATGCTCCGACGGTGCCGCGTGACACACCGACGACTCCCGCCGAAATACCTGCCTCGAAGTTCCCAGAAAAGACGGATGAGTTCGGCAGGAAGTACGTCGAATACCCGGTCGGCGAGGGCAAAACAATCCGGCTTCGCGAGCGTGACGGCTGGTACTATCCAGAGGGCGTGGGAAGCGGGGGAGATGTCGACCGCGCGGTCAAGCTGCATGTTCTGGCTGCTAATTCCAACGACATGGGCAGGCTCCAGAAGGTTCTCCTCGAGGAGATTGCCAGAGATCCCGAGCTCGCCAAGCTGATACCGGATCTGAAGATGCAAGACCCGCGTCTGGCAGATCCGGCCTTTGCAGAGAAGGCGGGCGTCAAGGTCGGCACCGGGCAAGAGCAGAAAGCCTTCACCATAGCAGTTCGCAGTCCGGAAGATGCGGTCAAGCTCCAGAAGAAGCTCGAGGAAATTTTTGCCAGGCATCCGGAGTTGAAGCTCGATAAGCCGATCAGGCCGGACGGGCTGGACAAGCTCAGCGGAGAGTCCGGCCGCGTAGGTATCGTCAGGGACTTCTATCCGCAGGGTGTAGATTCCAGCGGTAGTCCCGGTGCCAGGCTGGATAAGGACCTTGCCGATCGGATTCACGCCGACAAATCACTCGAGAAGGACTCCAGCGGCAGACTGACGGAAGACGCGCTCCGCAAGCTGGAAGACAAGACCGGACTCAAGAGGGGCAGCCTTGCCTACGACACCGAGGGCAACTTGATGCTCAAGGCAAGCGACAGCCCCGTGGACAAGGGCAAGTTCGATCGTTTCGCAAAAGAGGTCGCAGGGGTAGGAGAACCAGCCGCAGGTGGGAGGTACTCCACGGAGCAGCTCAGGCAGTTCGAGAAAACCATGAGGATGAAGGAAGGCACCTTCTATTACAACGAGGACGGGGTGCTGATGCAAAAGACTGCGGCGTCGAAAGACGGCAATCTTTACCTCAAGGAGAAGGACGCCAACAAGGTTCCCAGGGGCGAGATAGATCCCCGCACCGGCAAGCCGTCGGAAGGTCTGGAGGACAGGTTTGCATACTACAAGCTCGCCGATCAGTACGGCACGGATCCTGTCGGGTCGCTAGTGTATAAGACCGGCGAGACCGTGAAGGTCAGTGGTAAGGACGCGGAGGTCATAGGGCGCGAGGGCAAGGACATTCTTGTTCGTCCGAAGGATGCTGGGCCGCCGGATGGCGAGGTGGTTAAGGTCAAACCCGAGGAGATCGACCCGGCCAACCCGAACAGCAAGTACAGGCGGATCGGCGACAGCGATTATTACGCCGACAAGGATGGCAACTTCTATAAGCTGCGCGAAGGTCCGGACGGCAAGGAGCTGGTGCAGGATTGGGATGCCGTTGCTGTCAGACCGGAAAACATTCAGCGCGTTGCCGCCGCCGATTCCCCTACAGGCCCGAAGGCAGACCTGTCCAGCGACGAGACGACCGTGCCTCGCGGTGATCGCAGTCGTGTCGCCAGCGACAGACCGGTCGAAGCCGGTTACAGAGATACTGGGCTCACCGACGGCGAGGGGAACAGGATCATCTACCGTGCCGGCAACCATGATGTTCCAGGCAAGGAGCCGGTCTTTATCGATCCGAAGAATCCGCCCGAGGGCATGACTCAGATCAAGATCGGCGACACGGTGGCATATCGAGACGCCGATGGCACCGTCTATAGAATGTACCGCATCAATGAAGGCACGGCCGAGGCGGGGACATATGTGCCTGACGGCAACTACAAGGTCGAGATGCCGCCGAAAAAGCCGATCGAGCCGCGCGGACCTGGCGATCAAACCCAGGCTGATATTCCGCCGGAAAGCGGCCGCGGGCGCCCTCCTGAGTCCGGCCCGAGATCCGAGACACTACCCAGAGAAGCTGCGGAAGATCCGCAGATGAACTGGGCGGAAATCCCCAAGGACAAGAGACTCGAGATGGTCCGTCGCGCCGAAAGGAGCGATCTTTACAAAGCAGAGAACGTCGATGATTTCGTGCGCAGAGCAAACGAGGTTACATCGAAGTGGGATAATCGCTCCGACCTGACGGCGAATTTCGAAACCGGTCGCGAGCACCTGGTCAGTGCCTACGGGCGTTATCGACAGGAAGTCCAGGAGCCGCTCACGGCCGTGCTGACGAAGATGGGCAAGTCTCCTGAGGAGATACAGAGGCTCGTCGGAAACACGGACGAGGTCCGCAAGCTCCTGCAGAACGAGGACGTGGTCAAGCTCCTCAAGAAGGAGTTCCCCACCGCGAACCCAGAGCAGCAGCTTAAGACCGTAGACGGATTGGCTGAGGCACGCAAGGCATTCGGCCAGCAACATGAGGCCCTCGAGGCTGTGGCGAAGGAGCGGGCCGAACAGATCCAGAAAATGATGGACAAGTACGCCGAGGAGCACGGGCTTCCGAAGGTTAAGGTCCGTCTTATGGATGAAGTCGGCGCCAACGGCACGTACAGGCCGGGCGAGGGCATACTGTCCATCAACAAAACAGACGTACTGGCAGCAAAAGACCCCGCCAAGCTCATCGATACAATGTATCACGAGCTTGCCCATGCCGAGCAAGACAGCCTCATCATCAGGCATCTTGTCGACAAGGCGCACGTCGACAGGTTCCCACCTTCCAAGGAAGACCTCGAGTTCATAAGAGTCACTTACGAGGCGGAGACCGGCAGGCCGTTGACGGACGAACATCTCAACAGAGTACTGGAAGCAGCCAGGGATCCCAATAATCCGGAACATTTCAAACCGCTCAGCGATGCCGACACAACCAGAGCGAAAGAGCTGATTGCGGATTCTCAGAAGTATCCGTGGCCCGGCGAGAAGGTTGCTGAGTTGAACAACGACATTCGCGTTGCCAGGTCGGAACTTCTCAAACTGCAAAACGACCCGAACGAGTCTATGCGCTTGCTGGAAAAGCTCGGAGACAACAGCGGTGACAGCAAAGTCCTGTCTAAGCGGTTGTTCGGCAGCGAAACGCCGCCACCGGAGATCCAGAAGCTGATTAACGACCTGCGCGATCCGAGCAAGACCTTCGACACCGCCGTTGCGCGCGAGATTCTGGTAGGTCGCATCAAGGAAAATGCGGACTTGAACGAGGCATGGATCAAGGATGCCTGGCAGAGGTACTTCGACAACCCGGATGAGCAGGAAGCCTGGCTAATCGGAAAACGCGCCGGCATAGCTGCCCGTGAGAGCAATGTGCCTGGCAGCGATCCTTCACCGGCAGTCGTGAAGGACATAGATCCGCATCCGGAGATAACGGAGCGCAAGACACTGCCTGGAATCGGTGACCGTGCAGGCACTGATGACACGGTCCCCGGGGTGGGACCGAGGCGCGGGCAGACATCGCCTGACACAGTCGAGCGTGGTGGTGGCGAGCTTCGCAGGGGAGACGCGGTGCATCCGGGCAGCGACGGTGCAAGCCCAAGAGCCAACGAGGGAGCCGGCGACGACGTGCTGTGGCAACCGGAGCGCGATATCACCGCGATGTCGGAAGCCGATCGAGCTGCTCTTAAAGCGGAGGCTAAGACCCCGTTTGCTAAAGAGGCGGACATGCACGAGTTCGCTCAAACTGTGCTCAAAGCCAGCGATAAGTGGGACGACTCGGCACTCCTGCAGGCGCAGATGCTCAAGAATGCGCTTGACCACGATTTGTCCAGAGCTCAACAGGCGATAGTCGAGAAGGGTCTCGTTTCGCCCAAAGATTTCGACAATGTTGAGCTGGTCCGGCAGAAGTTGGCGGGCCGTCCGGAGGAGCTGCGCCTCTATAACGAATATGTTGCGTCGAAAGGCGCATACGCCCAGGAGTTGAGCAGGCTGGAGCCGGTATTGAAGCCGAGATTGGATGAGCTACAGCAGTACATGAATAAGTTCATGGCAGAGAGAGGCTTGCCTCCTGTCGAGTTAAAGCTCGATCTGAACCTTGAACATAGCCCAGCCGGTGCTGTTTACGATTCGGGCAAGGTTATGATCGGTCACGAGCTCTTGATGTCCGGACGTGCTCCCGAGCTTATTGAAAATCTCTATCATGAGCTGACTCATGGAGAGCAGCAGAATCTCGTGCTCAGGCATCTCGCTGACAAGCTCCGTGTCAAAGGAGACTTCACTGAAGCCGATGTGCTGGCGGTCCAGAAAGCGTACAACGACCTCGGCGACAATGTCTCGAAAGAGCACGTTGAAGCTGTGTTGAAGAACCGCAATGGCGTGACCCTGGAACAGCTCAAGGCGGAAGGAAAAATTGAAGGCGACCCGGCCTCCAGAGCCGAAGAGCTCATGAAGGCATTCAAGGAGAACAAGCCGGTAGGTGAGGAATTCCAGCAACTCGGTCGCGACTTCGAGGCGGCTGAGCGGGAGCTGTCCCGTCTGAATGATCAGCAAGGAGCACGCTCTCTGACCGAAAGACTGGCAGCAGGTACGGAAGACAGCAAGGCCCTCTCGAAGCAGCTGTTCGGCACCGAGACTCCTCCGACGGAGGTGGCCGACATCATTGCGCGCTTCAAGCAAAATCCGGAGCTTCTGACAGCCACGGATGCCGAGGTGTACAAGGGACTTCTCGCTGACCGGATGCACGACATTAATGTAAGAAGGCAGGCGATTTACGCAGAGTACATGCAGCACCACGAAAGGGAAGCGTGGTACGCCGGGCAGATGGCCAAGCAGGAAGCCCTCGAGATAAGACGCACCGAATCTCCTGCTAACGGCGACGGTGAGTTCTTCGACTGGGGTGATCTGGCTTCCGAGCCCGGGCAGGGCGAAGCGTTCGACGTGCCGCCTGCCCGGAGCGCCATGAAGATTGAGGCGGGTCAGAAGGCGGTAGTGAATGGTCGGGAATACGTGGTCATGGGTGAAGACGGCGAATTCGCCATGCTGATGCGGACCGACAGGGTGCTGGCATATGGCGATCCGATACCTGTATCGGCGCAAGAGCTTGCCAGCCGTTACACCAGGATTGGCGATATCGGCTATTACAGAGATGGGAACGGCGATTACTACATATTGCGTGACTCCGGCAACGGCGGCCGCGAGCTTGTTCTCGATCCGAACGTGAAGCCGATGAGAAGGGAGGAGCTGGTGGACGTGATGGCTGGCCCCGATGCCCGCCGCAGGGAGTAGCGGATGTAGGGATGTCCTTATTCAGTCGAAGTTGCCGCCCAGGTGCCATGTATTTGCCGAATGATCGCGTATGAGCAAGACCAGGCGAGTATCTGTGTCTGGTGTGTACCGGTCGCTGATCAATGCCGTGTAATACGAGTGCTGCACTGGCGTTTCCCACCACAGCCCTGAGAGCCGTTCGGGAATGGTGCATGCTTTGACGTTGTGCCATTGTCCGCCGTAGTTTATAGCTGCCAGCGATGAGTTTTGGAATTCCAGCAGTAGTGGAACTGCCGGAGCCCTTCTCAAGACAAGCCCGTCCGCGATGCCTGGGAAGTGAGTTTGTAAATGCTCCGTATCGACAGGAAGAATAGAGCGCGTCGACGGATCCTGCAATATCGGTACCCAGACTCCTGCATATTCGCGGAAGTATTGATCGTTGGCTGCAGGACGAACGACGGCGTCTTAGCCACAGCGTGCAAT
>DATNRD010000462.1:0-4593 GCA_036703665.1 Candidatus Obscuribacterales bacterium | reverse complement strand
GGGTGGGCAGAAACAGCGGATTGCCATCGCCCGCGCGCTCATAACCAACCCCCGAATTCTCATATTCGATGAGGCAACTTCAGCTCTGGACTATGAGTCAGAGCGGATAATTCACGAGAATCTTTCAAGAATCAAGGCCGGGCGCACGATGATCATAATTGCCCACAGGCTTTCGACCGTGCGCGCTTGCGACTGGATTATCGCGCTGGACAAGGGCAAAATTGTTGAGGCGGGCACGCACGAAGAACTCATTAGGAAAAACGGTTACTATGCCTACTTATACAGCCAGCAGGTGAACGCAGCCGATGTCGCCCCGCTTACAGCTTGATGACGCCCACGAGTTCAAGCCGCTGCTTGCGGAGATCGAAGACAGTCCGGTAAGTCCCCTCGGCAGGACCATATTCTGGCCCCATCAATCGGGTGTGAGGTCGCGGATGGTAAGCTTCATGCCGATTTCTCTTTCATGACCTCAAAATCATACAGTTTACCGGCTCATCACTGTCAAAGGTTCTCCAACTGTTTGACCCTGAAGCCAGCCGGCGCGTGCTTTGTGATGAATGTCCCGTTTTCCAGATACTGCCACCTGAACACATACAGATGTATGTGCTATAATCTAGCTAGCTCGTTAGGGAGGTTCGCGCATGGCTACAGCTAGCAAGCAGCTTGAAGAGTCGCGACCAGAGCGACTGTACAACGGCGATCGAATAACGCAAAAAGAGTATCATCGCATCTATTGCCAGATGCCCGAGGATTATCGAGCCGAACTCATAGGCGGAATTGTCTTCGAGCCTTCCCCGGCAACCTACTTTCATGGTTCGCACCTCTCTCACCTGGCCTATTTGCTTGAAAGTTACTCAGTTGCTACTCCTGGAACTGGAGTGGCGGGGGACGCTACCCTCATCTTGAGTGACGAGGATGAGCCGCAACCCGATCTCATGCTGAGAATCTCAGAAGAGCACGGCGGGCAGTCACGCATAAGCAAAGATGGATACGTCGAGGGCGCACCAGAACTGGTTGCGGAAATAGCCTATTCAAGTCGGGCGATTGATCTGCACCTCAAGAGGGAGCGTTATGCGCTGGCCGGCGTCATCGAATACCTGGTCGTCTGTCTCGAACCGGAGCGAATTTATTGGTTCGATTTGCGCAGCGGCACCGAGTTGCAGTCCGATAGAAAGGGGATCATTCGGTCGCAGACCTTCCCAGGACTGTGGATCCACGAGGATGGCTTGCTGAAATTAGACCGCGATGCTACCAGCAATGCACTCAAGCGCGGGTTGAAAACGTCAGAGCACAAGGAATTTGTTGCCGGGTTGGCAACATTGTCTCCTCCTTAGCACACTGCGCCGGAATACACACGGGTCTGTTGTGAGCAGAGATCAGGAACATTCCAGGTTGTTCGCAGTCAGTCCGTCGATGATCTTGGGCTTGAATCTCATTTCGAGCTCCAGGTGAAGACTCGATTACAGCAGAGGTCCTACGCAGCATCGATGGTTTCTTCTCCTGCGTTCAGTTACTGCAGTCCTGCTTCCCGCGCCTACCTTCTGCAACGAAAACCTAGCGCGCTGCCAGTGCCGGTGCTTCGGAAGCGCTGAGGATGATGGGGTGCCTGGCAGGCCAGTCGCGCGCGATGCGGTCAAGCGTCTCTCGGGTGACCGGATCGTCCGCCACGCGTCCGAAGATTGTGTAGTTGTTGTCCAGATGCGGCGCGTCGCCGAGCAATATGGAGAACGAGCTGACGGCGGAGTTGACGTCGTCCCAACGAGCCATGGTGAGCACCCCACGCGTGTGCGCGGTCAGGCCTTTCTCTTGGGCGGCTACCTCGAGCGGCAACCGTCGCAGCAATTTGACCTGGTCCCTGGAGAGTCTTTGTCCGCGGGCGGCCTTGGACTCGGCAACATCAGTCTGCACCAGGTAGTTGGGTTGGAACCTGGAGATCGGCGTGCCGTTGAAGACGCCGGCCTTGAACAGGCGATACATCTGCGTGGCGTGCTGCGGGGCTAAAGCCGGATCAAGCACGAGATTTATCTTGCCGGCAGAGGTGACGAGTTCGACCATCTTCGGCTCGGCCAGCAAGGGTCCGTCAGAACTGGGATCGAACAGCGGGTACTGGCGACCCATGGAAACGGCTGCACGCTGGTACAGATTCTTGATACCGCAGAAGACACCACCGCCGGTATTGCCCTCGCCGGCGTCGCAAGTGGCCAGGTCATCCTTCTCCCCGGTCAGCACCCAGCGCGGGCGGGTGAACTTCTCGTCGGCGCAAAACACACCCAGAGCCACCATCGAATCCTGGTCGACGCCCGTTGTGTTCTCGTATGTGGCAGCCAGCTCGTAAGAGCGCCGGGCGGGCAAAACGATGCCTTTTGTTGACAGCACGGAGTCGATGTGCTCGATCTCCAGCCCTGGCTTGATCCTTGTACTGGCAGTGACGGAAAAAACAGGGCGGCGCCTGCCCGGCCCACACTCCACCAGACAGGCGTTGGTACACAGGGGATGGAGGTGAGTCCACACAGCGTGTATGCGGCGTCTCTTGGAGGCAAAGCCGGGATCCCGCTCCTCGACAATGGGCGAACGGTAATGGGACGTCCCCGGCGGCACCTCCCAGTGCCCGCTCAGGCGCCTGCCGAACTGATCGAAGAAGTCCGAGTCCCTGGTGGCATTGGGAGCATTGTTGCCGTCGGATATAGCCAGACAATCTGGTCCGTGCACATCAGAGCTGCTCGATGGCTTCTCTTTTCCTCGGTCCAGTGCGACGACGATGTAGGGGTTGTACCAGTGCAGTGCTGTTACCGGCTGCGTAAGCTCGGAATCCCTGACAAACGTGATAATGCAGCGATGTTTGACGCGTCTGTGCTCGAGCGTCGTGCGGTTGGCAGCTTGAAACGTGAACGTCCATTTCTCGTCGCTGGCCACAGGAACCGCGAATCCTGGCGGGAAGAAAAAGTCTGTCTGCCCCTGCGTAAGCGTAACGAGACGACCATTGCCACTGTGCTCGGCCTGCGCGAAGGCGCGGTTGCGAAAGCCTTGATCGACATCAAGATTCAGGTGGCAGATGAACTCGGCTGTGGGCATTACGTTGTCGTTTTCATCGAGTACCTGGAGTGAAATTCCTTTGAACCACAGCAGCTCGCGCTTTTGATCCCTGGTGTCAACAAGCCCCTGTACAGCGCCCACGCCAGAATCTTTGGCTGAGCCGGCGGTCATGGCCGGGCCGGTGCCGGAATGCTCACCGGCTCCGTCGCTAACAGATGCGCCTGCTTCGGGGACCTTGGTTGGGGCAGCGGCCATGGATGCCCTGCCTGCACCGCGCTCAACGAACTTGATCATCGACTCCGGAATCGAAACGCGCTTGGATGCCAGGAGGTCCGAGACGCGGAACTTCTTGGTCACGTACGGCCCTTCCATCGACCGGTACTGCCGGTGCAGATCGAAGGGACCGACAACAATCTCGGCGTTGACCATCGGCCCTTCCGGCATGCGCGTCGACAACCCCAGGCAGGGGCACGGCTGGTCCTCAGCGCGCACTGATGCTCCTGCAATCAGCAGGCTGCCGACGAGGCAGGCAGCAAGAAACAACGCAATCGCTCTATTCATGGCAGTTTGACCCGCATAATTTCGCGGCTAAGATATCACAACCCGCCCCCGCCTTTAAGGAACGGCGGCTCATCTAGGCAACGCCGTTATGCTTGCGCACCTCGAATTGCCGCAGCGGGACTGTAGTGCTCCGGCCGCCCGCCGGTCATTGCCGAACAATTAGGAATCTGTCACAACTGCGCCGCTGCCTCATCCAACCCGTGGCTACCATGAGGGTTGGAGCGCTTGCGCGTCGTGGGCAACAAATGGAAAACGAGCACGTCATACAGGGAGCTAGGAGCAAGGCCGTTCACCCAAGGGCGTCTGCTGCGCTGGGAGCGCCAGCATCCAGCCGGCAGGATGCCGGGAATCCCAGGAAGAGTCTAAGAACCTCTGCAGCAGGTATGCCTAAGTGAACACATTGGAGCTACCAGTGAGGTCAGGCACCAAGTTAAGGCCCCAGCACATTGAGGAGCAGGCGAAAGAAGTGGACAACGGCGGAGTTCTTGCCATTATGTACCGGAAGGCCAGCGCCTATGGCAACAGGGCGGCGCTCTCCCGCATGAAGGACGGGCGGTGGCAGGATGTCACCTTCCAGGAAGTGCAGCGCAGGGCCAAGCAGCTCTCGGATTATCTGATCGATTGGGGCATTGAAAGCGGCGATCGCATTGCCATCCTGTCGGAATCCAGCCCGGACTGGGGCATCGTGTTGTTCGCCATCATTCGAGCCGGCGGGGTTGCCGTTCCGCTGGATACAAAGCTGACCGTACCGGAACTGTCCGCCATCATGCAGGACTGCAGCCCCCGCGTCCTCTTCGTCTCCGGAAAACTGGCAGAAACAGCCGTGGCTCTGGAGCGCCGGGTGCCGGGGCTGTCGGCGGTCATCGTCATGGACGACGAGGCGTGGGCGGAACTGCCACGAGTCAGTCAGCTCCACGCCTCGCGCGAGCAGATCGCCGGCCGCGACCGGCAAGCTGACGAGACCGCGCTCATCGTCTACACCTCAGGCACCACCGGCAA
>DATNRD010000461.1:0-4552 GCA_036703665.1 Candidatus Obscuribacterales bacterium | reverse complement strand
CGTCGCCCGAGCCGTAAAGGATTACATCGCGCTGATGCTTGGCCAGTTTGGAAAAGGGCGTGTCCATGCTGAACTTGTAGTGGCGCGCCAGGGACTCGAGGATCTGCTGGTAGTACGGATTGCCTGTCTTGGACCAGGGGTAGATGGCTCCTTCGCGCAGGCTCTTGCTGGGGTCGGGCACGACCAGGCTGGGGTCGATCTCGAAGGTGCAGCCCAGCCCGTGACAGCTCTGGCAGGCTCCGTAAGGGCTGTTGAAGCTGAAGACGCGCGGGGATATTTCGGCAAAACTTATGTTGCAGGCCGCGCAGGCGAACTGCTCCGAGAAGACAAGCTCCCGGCTGCCGCCGTTGCCTTCGCCAAGCACCTCCACGACAACCACCGACTTGCCCCACTTGAGTGCGAGCGAGAGGCTGTCCGCCAGGCGAGACCGGATGGTCTGGCGAACGACGAGCCGGTCGATAACCAGATCGATTGAATGCTTTTTGTTTTTATCGAGCGAGATATCCTCATCCAGCGGAAAGACCTCCCCGTCCACGCGCACGCGCGCAAAGCCCTCACGGCGCAGATCGGAAAACAGCGCCTGATATTCGCCCTTTCTGCCCGACACCAGCGGCGCCAGCACCTGGATTTTCGTGGACTCCTCAAGCGACAGCACCTGGTCGACAATCTGGTCGATCGTCTGCGGGTTGATGAGCCTGTCGCACTGCGGACAATGCGGCGTGCCCACCCGTGCATAGAGAAGGCGCAGGTAGTCGTAAATCTCGGTTACGGTGCCGACCGTGGAACGTGGGTTGTGAGTGGTTGATTTCTGGTCGATGGAAATGGCGGGGCTCAGGCCTTCGATGGCATCAACATCGGGCTTGTCGAGCTGGCCGAGAAACTGGCGGGCATATGCCGAAAGCGACTCGACATAGCGGCGCTGCCCTTCGGCGAAGATGGTGTCGAAGGCCAGGCTTGACTTGCCTGAGCCGCTGACCCCGGTTATCACAACGAGCTTGTTGCGCGGGATGGCCAGGTCGATGTTTTTCAAGTTGTGCTGGCGCGCGCCGCGCACAACAATGGCGCCGCTCGACTCTTTATGGTCGGCGTTGTTTCCGTCTCGTGGCATAAGGCCCTGAGCCCTGCTCCTGGAAAGACATATTATAGCGGCAAGCGGCCTGGGGCGCCGCCCGGGTCGAATGCTTACGGAAATGCAACGTTCACCCAGATCTGAACGAACCCGAGCCAGACCCCGATAAAGGCCCCGAGATACTCGAGAGCCTTCAGCTCCTGCCTGCAGATCCGCTTGATCACAGCCTCCAATTGCTGCGGCGTGAACAGGTCGATCTTGCGGGCAATCAGGTCGTACATGGCCAGCGCCGGGATAGCCCGCTCCAGCAACTCTCCCAGCTCACGCTTGAGGTAAGCGTAGAAAAAGGCGGAGATGTCTTGCTTGGAGCGCTTAAGCCAGGCCGGCGGAACAGACTCGGGATTGAACTGGATGATGGCGGATCTCACGGTAGCCATGGCCTCATTCTCGATTCTCTGCACCGTCTCGAGAATGTCCTGGCGATGCTCGAGCATGAAGGAGCTCACGAAGTTGACCAGGTTCTGCCTGAGGGCGGCGATGTTCTGCAGCGGCATGGACCTGAGGTCGAAGTTGGCTATCTGCAAGGCGACCTGATCGCGGATGCCGAAACGCTTGACCAGATCGATGATGATGCGGTGCGCTTCATCCGGCTCCTTCTCCAGGAAATTCCGCCACTCATAAAGGACCCGCTTGACGCCGATAATCCTGGCCAGTATGCGGTAGGGTCCGCCGGCGTGAGCTTGAATCGACTCGTCGACAGCGTTTATGTTCTGAGGACTGAGCAGGGCGATCAATCCGCTGCGGACGCGCTCGGGGGTCAACACGTTCTCCATGATCCTGTTGGAAAGCTCATGTGCCTGATCCAGCGGAATCCGAGCGGACAAAATCATCTGGTCGAATATCTTCTCGGTGATGACAGCCACCCGAGTATCGCTGCCCTTGGCCAGCCCGTCGGTCATGGAGACGACCAGATGCTGCAGCATGGTCGGGCTGAGCTCGGCGATATCGCTGGCCAGGCGGTGCAGCTTGGTGGTATCACGAAACTCCTTGAGCACCGCATCGACGAACGCATCGATGGCCAGGTAAATGTTCTTTTCGGTAACCAGGCTTTCGGCCTGGGCCTTTATGTCCTGGGTGGTCAAAAGAGTATCGGTTATGGTGGCAGCAACCGCTTGCGCCAGTTTGGCCCTGCGCCTGGGAAAAATGCCGGGCGTGCAGGGGATCTGCCACTGCGTAAGGGGGAAGTACCAGGGGTTGTACGGGCGGAATAAAAGAACGATGGCCATCCACGTGGCGAACCAGCCGTGCAGGCCGTAGAAGACAGGTGGAAAGACGAACTTCCAGAATAAGCTGACCTGGGCAGGGACAAAGATTTCCACGTGCGGTCCGGTCCTTTCCCGACACGGTTCGTGCTCGCTTCTATTTATAGGATAAATTACGGACGGCGGGAATCCCCAAAAACACCAGCCCGACATGGCCGGGCGCCAGCCAGCACCGATCGGTTACCATAGAGCAGACGTCCTGGTGGGGACTTCTCATGGGCAACCGGCAGAATCTCGCACTGTTTGCACAGGCGCTGTGTCTGATAACGGCAGCCTGCTGCCAGATTGGTTGGGCGCAGCAGGAGGACGAAGACATCAAGAACGCCATAATTCGTTACAGGACGGCAATCGAGGCCAACCCCAACAACCCGGCTACCCGCCTCAAGCTCGGGCGAGTTTACCTCATGTCCGGCAACACGCAGGGAGCAATCGAACAGTTCAAAGCAGCCATTCGCCTGCAGCCGGAGAACCCGGAAGCTTACGCCAACATATCCAGGGCGTACCTGCGCCTGGGCAACCTGGAGCAGTCCCTGGAAAACATGCGCACGGCCGTGACACTGGATCCGAACAATGCTGATGTTCACTACAAGCTGGGACAGCTGCTGATGCGAAAGGACAGGGTCGAGGAAGCGGTCAAAGAGTTCCGTCAGACCATCAAGCTCAATCCCCAGCACGCCGGAGCACACAGAGACCTGGGCGCCGCCTACGGCTTGAAGGGCGATGTCGACGGGCAGATATTCGAGGAGAAAAAGGCACTCGAGTTCGCTCCTGAAGACGCCGATGCCTTCTATTACCTGGGCAGCGCCTATCTGTCGAAAGGACAGACCGACGAGGCCAAGCGTTATCTGACGCGCTGTGTAGAACTGGATGCGAAAAACGCGGATGCTTTGAGGCTTTTAGGCGCTATCCAGGCAGCCGGCGGTGAGATCGAGACCGCCATAAAAACGGAGGAGGCGGCTCTCAAGCTCGACCCCAACAACGAGGCTATAAAGACGACTCTCAAGAAGCTGCGCGCTGCCGGCAGCAAATAGTCGGCTTGTGATTGATTGGCGAAATCTAATGTATGTTCGTGAGCTTTTTCGACCCACTTGAAAGCCGGCAGTCAAGGGAATGGCAACCCCTTCGGCGATTTATGGGCGATCCTTGTTCCTTTGAAAAGGTTAACAACAATAGGCATTTGCCGGCTTGCAAATAGAAAGGAGAGGGACTACGATTACCGAGTCGAGAGCACACGGGAAGGCGTGGAAACGCTATCTATTTTGGATTGCCAAGATATCCCGCCTGGTCACGTAGCGTCCAACACTTAGAAGAGGTTTAGCAGTCGTGGCTGAACGTACTGAAAAAGCGGACAAGTCCACCAGATCAGAGAACAAAGCCAACATCAAGGTCATTGGTGTTGGTGGCGCCGGCTCCAATGCCGTCAACCGCATGATCTCCGCCGGCTTGAACGGCATAGAGTTCTGGGCAGTCAACACCGACGCCCAGGCTTTAGAGCTGTCTGCCGCCAAAAACCGCCTGCAAATCGGCAACAAGCTGACGCGCGGTTTGGGTGCCGGAGGCAATCCGACAATCGGACAGAAAGCCGCGGAAGAGAGCCGGGAAGAGCTTGCCGCCGCGCTCGAAGGTTCCGACATGGTCTTCATAGCTGCCGGCATGGGCGGTGGCACCGGCACCGGCGCCGCGCCGATCGTGGCGGAAGTGGCCCGGGAAATCGGCGCGCTTACGGTGGGCGTCGTGACCAAGCCCTTCCTTTTCGAAGGAAAGCGTCGCGCCAACCAGGCCGAGTCGGGCATCAGCGAAGTGAAGTCGCGCGTCGACACGCTTATCGTCATACCCAACCAGCGACTCCTGGAAGTAGTGGATCACAGGGCCTCGATGCAGGAAGCCTTCGTGGAAGCCGATAAGGTCTTGATGCAGGGCGTGCAGGGCATCTCCGACATCATCACCGTGCCCGGGCTCATAAACGTCGACTTCGCCGACGTAAAAGCCGTCATGAACACGGCCGGCTCCGCTCTTATGGGCGTCGGCCGAGCCACAGGCGAAGGCCGGGCAGTCGAGGCGGCGCGCAACGCCATCAACAGCCCCTTGCTCGAGACCACCATCGACGGTGCCTCCGGCGTCATCTTCAGCGTCACAGGCGGGCCGGACCTCACCTTGCACG
>DATNRD010000460.1:0-2414 GCA_036703665.1 Candidatus Obscuribacterales bacterium | reverse complement strand
CTGTGGTGCCGGCCGGGATTCCGGCACTTACGACGCGCCTAGCGCGGGAAGAACCTCTCCCCGAGCCCGGCATCGTCGGGATCCACCTTTTCGTTCGCTACGTTCGAACCACTGAGCGGTTTGCTGACCCAGCGCCTGGCGCCGAGGTCGAACCGCTCTCCGTCGCAGAGGCTGGAAACCTCCACCCCGGACACGCTCGCCTTCCGTCTTCCCGAGGACCTACCGAGGCTGGAGGCATGCCGCTGTCCGGGCACGAAGAACCAGGCGTGCCCTTTGCCGTGCACGCTGGCTGTGCCGCAGGCAGCAACCTCGATGGCCGTGTCCTCATCCAGACCGATCCCGAGCGTCCCCGGCAGAAGCGTGACTGCTGCCATGAGGCGGTTGAACCGCTGGCGCTCCGAAAAGTGCGTGTCGACGACGGCTGCCGGCAGGAGCCCGAGACCGGGCTTCAGCCTGAGCGCGCCGTTTCGCAGCACTCCATCGCTCATCCCACCGGCGATCATGGTAAGCGGCATCGCGGCAGCCCCGGCGCTGCTACCACCGACAAGCCCTCCTGTCATGAGGAAGTTGCTGAGGTGGGAGCGCTGGGCACCAGCAAGCCTTCTCACCAGCCGGGACTGGTCGCCCCCGGCCAGGTAAACCGCCGTGGCACCGGCAGGTATGCCGGTTGCCGAGCCTGGTGTGAGGATGGAAACCTTTCCCGCCCCGCAAGCCGCGAGCTCGTCCTGGAGCTCCCTGCTCACTTCGGCGGGTCGGGCGCTGGCATGAGGCATCACGACTATGTGGGCTCGTTTTCCCCCCGCGAGCCTGACAAAGCGCAGCAAGGCAAGCCGGGCGGCTCCGCCTACGAGGAAGAGGCGTCCCGGCTCTGGTCTTGGTTTTCCTTGCACCGACTTTCTCCTTGTGACAAAATCCCCCGCCACACGAAAAGAGTGCGCGCAGGGGCCGGAAGCTGTTTAGTTTTCTGGTTTGCCGGTCTTAGGTCAGTCGGTTCTCGCGTATGAGAAAGAGAGTGGATAGGGTAAACCTAGCGAAATGTTCTCTTGAAAAGCAATAAAAAGCTTAAGATCGCTCCCGGGTCTGCCCGGCGCGATCCGCTCCGTGTCGGCCGAGCGGGATTTACAAGCCATGCTCAGGCCCTGTATCGGGGCTCTTCCGGTTGTCTTTTTGGGGGCTCCGGCACTCGGGAAAACCTGAGACCCGTTTGAACCATCAGAGAGACTTAAGTTGAGAAACACGACTAGACACTTAGCGGAGTTAGCCCAGCCCGGCCGCAACAGGCTATGATAGGCGTGCTAGCGGTCCGGCAGGCGCGCTTCCACCGCTGCTTACGGGAAAACCCTTAATAGCCAGGCGCCGCGCTCTTGGCGCCGTCAGGGGAAAACAGCTCATGCTCGAGGAAGTCTTCGGTACCACCAGCCCGGTCATCGGGGTCATACACCTGCTGCCCTTGCCCGGATCGCCCCGCTGGGACGGGCAGATGGAGCCGATCTTCCAGCGCGCCGAGCAGGAGGCGGCGGCGCTGGCCACCGGCGGCGTCCACGGAATCATCATCGAGAACTTCTTCGACGCGCCCTTTGCCAAGTCGCGCGTCGACACGGCTACCGCCTGCGCGCTGGCGCTCGTGGCCAAGCGGGTTATGGCGGTGTGCGACCTGCCCATAGGCATCAACGTCCTGCGCAACGACGGGCAAACGGCGCTTGCCATCGCAGCCACCGTCGGAGCCCGCTTCGTACGCGTCAATGTCTACGCCGGCGCCATGGTCACCGACCAGGGCATTATCGAGGGGGAGGCTCACCAGCTCCTCCTGTACAGGCGGCAGCTCGGCGCGGACAAGGGTGTGAAGATCCTTGCCGACGTCATGGTCAAGCACGCCGAGCCGCTTTCGGCCACGAGTGACATAAGGCAAATGGCGAAGGACACGGTCTTGAGGGGACTGGCCGACGGTGTAATAGTCAGCGGCATCGCCACCGGTGCCGCCCCGGATCTCGGGGACCTCCAGGCGGTACGAGAGGCCGTACCCAGTGCGCCTCTGTTCGTGGGCAGCGGAGCTACGAAAGAGAACATCGCCTCCCTGTTAGCCATCGCCGACGGTGTCATCGTCGGCAGCACGTTGAAGCGCCAGGGCGTGCTGGAAAACCCGGTAGATGTTGAACGCGTGCGCGCGCTCGTGGCAAGCGTCGAGGCCGTGCGGGTCTAGAACTCGATCGACGGCGGCGGCGCCGGCCTGGTAGGGTACCTGTCCACCGCCGACTTCTTGGGGATCGATGTCTTGGGCCAATCGACCCTGGCCGGCTTCTGCTCCTCGCTGTCTGCGCTGTGTTTCTCGTCCGTGGCGGCAACATCGACCTTTTCCTGGCCTGCCTGCTCGACCGGGGCCGGTCGGCTTGCGCGTGCCTGGCGCAGGCGGGAGA
>DATNRD010000459.1:0-6455 GCA_036703665.1 Candidatus Obscuribacterales bacterium | reverse complement strand
AGGCGATCGCGCTTGCCCGCACGGGCAGGTTGACGAAGGAAGAGAGGACGCTGCTCAACGACGCTCTTTATGAAAGGGCCCAGCGCCTGGCGGACAAGCAGCACTACGGCCTGGCCCTTGCGGACCTCCTGCGCATCACGCCTCCCTTTGAGCGGCAAGCGGAGGTCACGGACAAGGTGCGTCAATACTACGCCTTGGTCCGCAAAGAGATGGTCCAGACAGGCAGGGGCAATGCGAGCAACGCCTCCTCCGGCAATTCACGTGATGCAGCGGCATGGCGTCCTCAGACTCAAACGCCGGCATCAGGCGATCGGACCAGGGAGGAAAAACCTTCATCGGAGCGGGCGGTCAGCCTGGCCAGCAGCAGCGCCGATGCGTCAAACGACACGGCAGTGAAGGCCGCGCCGAGCTATACGGACGAGGACGTGGCCCGCTACCACAGCTTGCTTGCCGAATATTTCAGCGCTCAACGTTCCGGCGCGCACGCTGCCGCCAGGGACGGCGCGGAGGCCGGGTCGAGCGGGAAGGAGCCGCCCACATTCAAGGAATGGCTGGAAGCGGGCCGTCCCGAGTTCTAGGAAGCGCATGTCCTCTCCTTTGGCAGCTGGCAGACCACCCATGGCGCTCAGCCGAGCATTTACCGCGGTAAGCTTACTCCATTGTCCCTGGGAACTTAGTCTTCCAGCCGGCCGGATGCCGGCGCTCCCAGAGACAACAGATATCCCTATCTGAGCGCCATTGGGCAGACAACAATCGAGGCATGAGCAAGGGAAAGAAGCAAGCTGGGCAGGCGAAAGGGCGGGGCTGGGATCTGGCGCGAATCCTCAAGACCAGTCCCACCAAGATTCCGAAAGTCGCCAAAGAGGCAGCGATAGGAGCTCCGCCGCCCGTCCGCTGGCGCACGCTCTGTCTTATGGCTCTGGCCCTTGCCGGACTGGTCGTTGCCTGCTTCCTCGACTCGTTGCCGGGCGAGCTGGTTTTCAATGATCGATCCACCCTGCAGTTTCTTTCGACGATCAGCGATTGGGACTACTTCTGGACGGATCTCTGGACGAGGGCCTTTACGCGACCCCTCACACAGCAGTGGCTCAAGGCTACTTACGCCTGGGACTTCCAGGCTGCGGGCATGCACCTTATCTGGTATCACGTCGTAAACGTCGGTCTTCACCTGGTCTCCTGTATGTATCTGTTCTTTCTGGTCTTCCGCATTGCACGGACCTGGCACAATCAGGGACGGCTGGATGCGGATCCCTACCGCGCCGCCTTTGCTTCGGCGGCGCTTTTCGCCTGCCATCCGCTTGCTTGCGAGTCGGTTGCGTACCTTTCCGCAAGGAGTGCGCCGCTGCTGGCGGCCAATTATTTCCTCTGCCTGGATTGTTTCCTGCTTGGCTATCTCGGACGCAGCAAGGCAATTAAGTTTTGGGGATATGGTCTTTCTGCGATTTTCTTGTTTCTGGGGCTACTGGTCAGCCCGGGGGCCCTTACGTTGCCGCTCACCATGCTGGTGCTTGCCGCCATGCTCAAGCCGCCGTCGCAGCACTGGCTGGACTGGGCAACGGGCTGGCGCTGGAGCCTGGCTGCCGTGCTTCTTCTTTTGGGCGCGCTGCCGTACCTCACCCTGGGCGGCGTCGTGCTCCACCCGGGAAACGGTGCCGGTCTTGAAGTCCTGCCGGCGGAATCTTACTGGGCTTCGCAGTTCAAGGGGCTGATTACATACTATGTGCGGTGCTTCGTCGTGCCGATCGGTCTCTCGGTCGATCCGCCCTGGGTTGTAGCCAGCAGTTGGCTGGATCCCCTCACGCTTTCCGGTATCATTCTTGTTGTTGCCTGTGCCGCCGGCATCTGGCTGCTGCGTGCCAGGCCGCTGGTTTCTTTCGGGCTGTTTTTATTTTTAATCGGGTTCATTCCGGAGTCCTTCATCGTGCAGCCGGAGGTGATTGCCGACCGCCGCATGTACCTCTCGCTGGCCGGTCTCTGCCTGATTGCCGGATGGGCTGTGGCAAAGCTGGCTGAGCGCTCCTTGCGCAGAGCGCTGATTGCGTTTTCGCTTGTCGTTGCCGTGCTCTGTTCGCTGACCATCTGGCGCAACTGGGAATGGGGCTCCAATCAACGGCTCTGGGAGGCGACCTTGAGGGTCAATCCCGACAATGCCAGGGCTCATGCCAATCTTGCCCTGGAGCTTCTCCGCCGGGGCAAGACGTCGGAGGCTGCTTCCGAGGCCAAGCGGTCCATCAAGATCGACCCCGGGTTGAGCCAGGGCTTTCTGGCTGTGGGAGCGGTGCTGTTTCACGGCAAGGATTATAGCGGTGCCGCTGACGCCTTCTCGAGGGCCGCGGAGCTTGCCAGGCAGCACAACCTGGGCAACGACCTGCTGGGGGCCGCCAAGAGTGGGCTGGCGCGCAGTTACCTGGAGATCGAGCAATACAATGCGGCTGGGATGGCGGCAAGGGAGGCGCTGGACGCGGGTGTCGATAGCGCGGACATGCACATGGTGCTCGGCCGAAGCTATGCGGAGCACAAGCGGCACAATCTGGCAATGTTCGAGCTGCAGACGGCGCTCAAAATGGATCCGCGCCTCTCTTCCTGCTGGGCGCCCCTGGCGCGCAGCGCCATCGAGTTGCGCATCCCGAACGTCGCCTACACGGCTGCGCTCATGGCGCAAAAGTTCGAGCCCTCCGATGAGACTAAGCTGCTGCGGGTGCGCGCGGCAATTCTTGCCAAAAACTATGACGAGGCCAGACGTGTGCTTGTAGAATTGCTGAGCAAACAGCCAAAGAACCTGGAGGCTCTGGTGCTGGCCGATTGGGTCGAGGAGCACCACGGGGATAAGACGAAGGCTGCATCCTATCGGGCCAGGGTGCTGAAAATCGATCCGCTGGCGTATTCCAAGATCCCTCTGCCTACTGAGTCCGAGAGCCGGCCGGAGCCGAAGTCCGATCAGCAAAAGCGCTGAGGACACCCCGCAGGCGCCATCGACGCCGTACGCGGATCCACGCCTCGTAGTGCAGGCGCTTGCGCCGTTCCCCACTTGCGCCGTTCCCCGGTGGCGCCGGTCGTTGGTTTGAGGCTGTGACCAGCATTCAGGGGTGGGCGGTCAGCTCGTCGAGCTTGGCCTTGAGCGCCGTTGCGTCCGTGATCGGCTTATCACAGGTGAAGTTCCGGCAAATGTAGACGGCCGGCTTGCCGGCGACGAGACCACGCTCCTCCAGCAGCGGGCTGGCAGCGGTGGTATCGCTGGCAGTGTCCTTCAACAAGATGACGCTGTTGGGAAGGAACGCGTCGTATAGCGTATCCCGAAGCTTCTGCCAGTCTGGCTGCGAACTGTCCGCCACCAGCGCAATCTCCAGGGGCGAGGACAGATCGAAATCGAGCGCGCAGATCATGTTGGCAAACTGTTCCGGTGCCTTGTGGAAGTGGGGCATGAAGAGCTTGATTACCTGCTCGGCTCGATCACGATACTCTGCTTTGCCCGTGAGGCTGGCCAGGCGCAAGAGGCTCATGACGGCCACCGAAGCGCCGGAAGGAGTCGAGCCGTCGTAGTAGTTTTTCGGGCGAGTGAGCAGCGTTTCGTGATCGTCGCTCGTGTAGAAAAATCCGGCTTGCTCTTCGTCCCAGAAATGCTTCAACATGGTGTCAGCAAGAGACATCGCGTTCTCATACCAGCGCGGGTCGAAGTCGACCTCGGCCAGATCGAGAAGAGCCTGGATGAAGAACGAGTAATCATCGAGATATCCGTTGAGCTTGGCTTTGCCCTGGCCAAATGTGCGCAGGAGCCGGCCGTTGACCTGCAGTTTGGAGATGATGAATTCTGCGGCTTTTCGGGCGGCGTCGAGATAACGCTTATCTCTGGTTGCTTTGTAGCCTTCGACGAAGCCGGAGATCATCAACCCGTTCCAACTTGTCAGAACCTTCTCGTCCCGCCCCGGGCGTACGCGCTTGTCTCTGGCTTCAAGAAGCCTTGTGCGCAGCGGGTCGAGCTTGGCCCAGAAGTCCTTTTCGCTCAATCCTTGGCGCTTGGCCAGGGCCTCCGGTGACTCGGGAAAATGAAGGACGCTGGTGCCGTGCTCGAAGTTGCCGTCCATGGTGACGCCGTAAACTTCATTGAACCAGCCCCCGTCTTCGGCGCCCAACACGGAAATCACTTCATCCGGGCGCCACACATAGAATTTGCCTTCCACCCCTTCGCTGTCCGCATCCAGGCTGGAATAGAATGCCCCCTCCGGCGTGGCCAGCTCTCGCAGCACGAAATCCAGGCAGTCGGTGCCGACCTGGCGCCAGTAGCGGCGACCGGTAAGGGCGTAGCCTTGAAAATACGCCTTCGACAGAGTCGCGTTATCGTACAGCATCTTCTCGAAGTGCGGTATCAGCCATTTGCGATCCACGGCATAGCGCGCAAACCCGCCGCCGATCTGATCGTGCATGCCGCCGTAAGCCATCCGATCGAGCGTAGTGGTTACCATTTGCAGGCATTGTTCCCGCGTGCTGGCCGGCAGCTGTGATTCTTTGGCCTGGCAGCGCATGGCCAGATAGAGGTTGCAGGGGAAGGGAAACTTGGGTGCGCTCCCGAACCCTCCCCACTGGTGGTCGAAGGTTTTGAGCATGTATTCCAGTGCCATGCCGATCGGCGCACGGTCCAGTGTCACGCTGGCGGGAGTCACCTTGTCGAACTGCCTGAGAAAAGCTGCTATCTCGCCGGAGCTCGTGTCAATCTGATCGCGATTGTTGCGCCAGGCCGCAGCTACGCTTGTCAGCACGCGCGTGAAGCCGGGCATGCCATGCCGGTCTTGGGGCGGAAAGTAAGTGCCTGCGAAAAACGGCTCAAGGTCGGGTGTGAGGAAGACGGTCATCGGCCAGCCACCATGACCGGTCATCAACTGAACCGCTTTCATGTAGATTTCGTCGAGGTCTGGCCGCTCCTCGCGGTCGACCTTGATGTTCACGAAGTTTTCGTTCATTAGACGAGCAATCTCCTCGCTCTCGAACGATTCGTGTTCCATCACGTGGCACCAGTGGCAGGAGGAGTATCCGATTGAAAGCAAAATTGGCTTGCTTTCGCTGCGCGCCTTTTCCAGTGCTTCAGCACCCCACGGGTACCAGTCGACAGGGTTGTCGGCGTGCTGGAGAAGATATGGGCTCGTCTCGCCGGACAGTCGATTCTTCCCGCCTGTGGTCTGCTTGCTTGTTGACACGGTCAACCTCCTTGACTTGCCATTCGGACTCTCAGTGCCACCAGAGCTGCACCCGCTCAAGCCAGTCGGCATCAAAATCGGCACAAGTGCGGAAAATACAATGCCAATCGCGACCGCCCTCACAACTCCAGCTCTTTGCTCATGGTCGCCCGCATGCATTGTCATGGACTGCCGGAGCTTACTAATTAAAGAGTAGTCCATTTTCGCAATTCTGTCCGGCGACTAGCGCGCCGTGGCCGGACCGAATTCAGCTCCCGTGCGATTCGATTTGGACGACATCGCTAAGCGGTAAGCTTCGAGAGTGGCCTCCGCCGTTGCTTTCCAGGTCAGACGCGCGGCCAGGTCACGGGCCGAGTTTCTCAGCCGCAGCAGCAGCTTCCTGTCATCGATGAGTCTCTCCATAAGCGATGCCAGCATGCGCGCGTCCAGGTGATCGTCCAGCAAGAGCGCATTCTCGTCGTGGGTCAGCAACTCGGATATGCCTGCGGCGCGACTGACAACCGGCGCCAGTCCCCGTTGCATCGCCTGAAGGCAGGCGATGCCGAACGTCTCCATGCGCGACGGCATGACGAATACCACTGCCTGGCGAAATGCCGAATCCAGATCGCTCTGGTAGCCAAGATAGCGGACGTGTTGCTTAAGACCGGCGAGATCGAGACTGGCGCGAACAAAGCTGTTCGAACTCATTCCGGCTACCAGAAGCCTGAAAGAGCGCTGGCGTGCTAAGAGAATCCTGCAGGCTGCCAGCAGAATGTTTAGGCCCTTGGTCCGATGTCCTTTGCCGACGAAGAGAAAGGTTAGCGGTTCCTGCCTGCCGGTTTCTTCGCTGACAGGATACTTCGCCCAGTCAGGGGTCTCAGGATCGCAGCCGGGGTATGCCACTACCGATGGTGTACCATCCAGCTCGCCGGCCGTACCGAACGTGCAATAGTAGTCGTCGCGGCATCGGCGGGAGGGAAAGACCAGGCAGCGGGCCTGGTGGCAGAGCATCCTGTCGAACTCCCGACGCAAGCGATATGCCGGCACGAGTGCGCTCTTGGCTTGATTGAAAAGGTTCTCCGCCAGCGTACCCACCGTGCGCATGTGCCTGGTGGTGTGGTTGTGGAAGGTGACGACGTCGGCGCCGGATACGGGCAGGTGTTGCGAGTGCACGAGATCGAACGGCCCGTTGGCGACCACGGCCTCTGTGGCGGCGCGGTAGTGGTGAAGGAGGTGCTGACGCTTGGCAAGACCCGGTTCACTCTGAGCGAAATGCACGATCCTCAA
>DATNRD010000458.1:0-3979 GCA_036703665.1 Candidatus Obscuribacterales bacterium | reverse complement strand
GCCCGTGTCGTGTGGTAAGTCGTTGCGTAACTAGCTAGAAAGGGACGCCATCACGGTCGCCCCGGGTCGCACCACCTGTGGTGCTAACCCTTGATAGAAGGCAGCGCCAGGAGCTCGGTCAGCGTGCGCATCACCCGTACGCCGGGTAGGTGCCCACGGAACTCGCCCGGGCGATCGATGAGGGCCGCGCTCATGCCGACCCTGAGGGAGCCCTTGATGTCTGCCTCCGGGTGGTCGCCCACCATGAGACAGTCACCAGGCTCCACCCCGAAGCGCTTGCACGCCTCGAGGAAGATCTCGGGTTCGGGCTTGCGGTGACCGACCTCGAAGCTGTAGATGCGGTGCTCGAAGTTGTCGCCGAAGCCGTTGTCGACGAAGATGCGGCGCTCCGGGAAGGCCCACAGGTTGGAGATGAGACCGAGCCTGTAGCCCTTCTCCTTGAGACCCTCGATGGTCTCGTCGACGTCCTCGTAACGGGCCAGGTTGAGAACCTCCCGGGCGAGGATCGCCTGGAAGCGCTCGAGAGCCTGCGCGGGGACGGTCTTGCCGAAAACCCCCGCCACGTGGTTCAGGAAGACCGCCGGGTCACAGATGTTGGTCGTGAGACACAGACGCAGGAAGGCCGGATCCAGCTCCGCCTCCCAGTGCCCGTGCGCACCAGCCTGCATGTTGTGCTCCAGGATCTCCTGCAGGTCCTTGATCGGCTCTTTGTCGAGCGACAGGTACAACGTGCGCCAGAGGTCGAAGAGAACGACCTTCGGTGCCTCCTCCTTGCTAACGGACGCGAAGTCCGGATTCAACGTCGTCATGGATTTGGCTCCTTGCGATTGGCTCCGGGCCCCGGAAGTGGGGCCCTGGCCGATTTGCTAAAAAGGAGCCGCCCTCGTTGCTGCTTGACCCGCGTCCTTCCAAACGCGGGTAACGATTGCGGTTAGTCGACGATCCAGGTGACCTGGGCGCGGATGCCCAGGAGCGTGGTCTTGCCGGGGATCTGCCGGCCCTTGACCAGCGTCAGCGAACGCATCAGACCGTCGATGTTGGCGTTGACCAGCCGGAAGCCGGCCGCAGCCAGCTTCGTGGCCGCCTGGTCGACTCCGACCGGCACGATGCCGTTGACGCGCTTGCGGTCGTAGGCCGCGCCGAACTGGCCATCGCCGTCCGTGGGCTCGGAGCTTCGCGCCACCTCCAGGTCGCGACCGGTGAAGCTGATCTCGACCTTCTCGTCGGCGTAGCGACCGCGCGCGAGGCTCACCGTGGTGCCGATGTCCTCGGGGCCGAAGCCCTGCGCGACGGCGCCGTTGCCGCTGCCCTCGGTGACGCCCGCCACCTGGAAGACCTCCTCGTCGGGGTCGGTGGTGGAGATGAGGGAGGCGATGACGGCCTTGACCTCGGCGGGAAGCCGCCGCACGGCCGCGGCCTTGTCACCCAGCGGGTTGACGATGCCGCAGAAGATGCAGTAGACCCGCCCGTCCGCCATCTGGTTGGCGCGCTGCTCGTCGGCGTCGTGGCCGCGCAGGTCGCCAGCGGGGCAAACGGCGAAACCGGTGATCTTCAGAGACTTGCTCATGTGAACACTCCTTTTCGGAAGTTTCTTGAGGCTGCGGAGTTGCCCGCCTCGTGTTGTTGTTGGAACCGACGCCTGTCCGGCTCCTGGAACAAGAAACAACCGGCTGTTGCAGCGTCCCTGCTGCAACTTGCTGCCGGTTCGTGAGACAGTAGGGACGCCTCCCACCCGGGACAACGGGCGGCTCCCGATGTGAAGTACTGGCTGCTTGTGTGTGGCGCGCTGATGCTCCGCGCGTGCTTGGCGCATGAAGTGCGCCCGTACCGGGTCGCTTTCCAGCGCCCCCTTTAAGAGTCCAACCGCGGGAGGGGCGCATGGCAATGCGCCGGTGCACACAGAGGCTCAGGAAGAACACTTGCAGGCAGATGTTCGGTTCTTGGAAGCAGCTGAAGGTTTTTACAGGTCCTGCTACCGCCGGCCCGCCGAAGCGGGCAGGCGGCGAGCCCCGGGATACGAGTGAGCCCTCCCAGGACCCTATTGGGGACTCGGGAAGGCTTGGGAGTGGTTACCTGGACTGGGTTTGTGGTGTTTGAGTTAGTCCGGTGCGTTGAGGGGTGGAACGAAATGTAAGTTCACCTTAAAGAAAGGCTTGCTTGTCAAGCAAGATCCATTGCCACACTGCTTCATATGAGCGCTGCCTAAGATCCCTATCCGGCCAGCAATTCCCGGAACGTAGCCATAATGCTTACTTGCCCCACTTCTGGATGACTTACCGCACAAAATTTGGGGCAGGAATTCCGGCCACGTGCGCGTTTCAAGAGTTTTGAAAGTATGGGATTTTCACCCCTTAATTCCACCCACGCACGCTAGCGCAGCTTACGTTATCTACTCATTTAAATTCATACCCAAATGTTCATGACCATGGTTAGCCAGCTGGTGAGTGTTTACTAGGCCAGCTCGGCACGCGGTGTCAGCTCGGCACGCATACCGCCCGTACTTTTGGCAGACTTCCGCCAGGGCGCGCACCAGTACGGGTAACCACGCCACCGTCACATGTTCCGTTTTTGCCCCATCAAATGCGTGCTCGGTGGGACACCACCGTCACATGTTCCGTTTTTGCCCCATCAAATGCGTGCTCGGTGGGACGCCACCGTCACATGTCCTGGTTTCGCATCGTTGCTCGTGCTCTTTTCAAGCGTCGCGCTAGCTCGAAGAGTCTCAAACGCCGGTCTATCCCCCGGGTTATACGTGTGACGAAAGCCGCGCTAACCAGGTGGCCGTGCGCGTCTACCCCCACCCCCCAAGCGCCGGCCATCAGCCGGAAATGCAGGCTGCGACCGGGGCAGATGCTTGTTTTAACGGCCACTTTCTGTCTAAGGTAGGCTTGTCATCTCTTTCTCGATTCGCGAAGAAGGCAACCCAAAACCACAACCGCAAACCAGTCTTACCTCGGCCTGACTGAAGAATTCTGCTCTGGCAGATCAGGGTGGTTTAGCGAGAAAGCTCATGGTGAGCGCCCTACCGGATCTTGTATCCGTGGGCAGGAACTCGCGTTCATCCAAGCTCACGAAGCGTGTCCCAGGTACGTTCGATCCTGGCCGCTGATTCATAGAAGCCTCGCACAGCGTTGTGCGGGGCTCGTTCTTTCACGACGCGGTCTGAGTCACGGTCTGGTTCGGCGCAGGGCATGCCCCGGACCACCGCGAACTTTCCGCAGGAAAGGAGTGCAACATCATGCGTGCAGATTCCCGCAATCTGTTCCGCCCGATCGGCGGCCAGGATTCTCCCGTGGTGCAGCTGCCCAAGCAGCCGTTCGTTTCGGCTATCGGCAAGCTCACCCAGGCGATCCCCGGCGTCGAGGTCGACTACGACCACTTCGGGCACGTCCGGCACCTCACCACGAGCTGCCCTGACGGATTCCTCAAGGGCGTGGCGTTCAACGGCAACCCGCTGGCGCACGCCAAGAAGCTGCTCAAGACCAGGGAGATCGCCAACGCGCTCGGTCTGCGCTACGTGGACTTGCGCGCCGGCGGCGTCGACGAGCTGCCCAACCTGGGCTGGCGCGTCTGGTTCCGCCAGGTGATCAAGGTCAAGGATCAGCGCAACAGCCTGCCGGTGCGCGGCGGTTACGTGCACGTCTTCGTCGATCCGTCGGGTCGCATCTACATGGTGAACTCGACGTTGCGACGGGGCCGCAAGCCGGGCAAGCTCGGCAAGATCATCTCCCGCAAGGAGGCGATCGAGCTGGCGCTCGCCAGGCACGGCGTGGCCACCTGCGAGAAGGCAAGCTGCCAGCTGACGCTGTCCGCCCACAACGGCAGCATCGACCCGGTCTACGAGGTCATGCTGTCGAGCTGCGAGCCGCGAAGGCTCGTGCTGTACCTGGTCAAGGCCAGGTCCGGCGAGGTGGTCTACAGCGAAAACAAGCTGCACTATGCCGCGGTGCCCGCACGCACCTTTCTTCGCATCCCCAAC
>DATNRD010000457.1:0-2342 GCA_036703665.1 Candidatus Obscuribacterales bacterium | reverse complement strand
ATCGACGGCGTCTTCGGCTCCCTCGGGCAGGTGAGGGAAAGGAGCAGCATTCTTGACAGCCTTGAGCGCGGCATTGTCGGCCGCGGCCGAACCGGACGGCCGATCCAGGCGCAAGTTGAGGAGATGCCCGTCCGGGTCGATCTTGAAGACCACTATGACCCGCTTGGACCCCATGTCGCGCGGCGGGAACCAGTATTGTTTGATGCGGCGCTGCAGCATGGCCATGTAAGCGCCGAAATCGACCTGCTTTGCCCTGACGGAGCCCGGGCCGCGCGGGTTGTCGTTAGCGGTCATGGCGCCAGGCTGCCCGGACTGGCCAGGCGCTCCCGGGCGCGCCTGTGTCCCGGTCGCCGGAGCCACGGCCAGGCTGTTGCCTGTCCCGGCAGCGCCCGTCCTGGAATTGCTCAGGCGAGTGGCAGCCGGCGCCGCGGGGAGCTGCCCGGCGGAACGCTGGCCGGCCGGGCCTGAGACAACCGGCGCCGGAACACCGGGGGCGGTGCCTGGTGCGCCGGCGACTACCGGAATCGGCGCGGGTCCTACCGGAGCCCCCGCACCGGCAGACTGACGAGCCGGGACCACCGGTGTAGGAGCACCGGCAGCGGTGCCCATTCGTGATTGGACAATCGGCTGGGCGGCGGGAAGCAGCGGCTGCGCACCGCTGACCGGGGCCACCGGCATCGGCGCCGGCTGTCCGGCAGAGGCGGCCATTGTCTTGAGCGGCAGCGTGGGCTGCGCAACGGGCACCAGGGGCCTGGCCGGCTGGGCAACCGGCAGGCTGGCCAACTGGGGCTGCCTGACTGCCTGCGGGGTTATGCTGGGGGCCACAACAGGCTGCTTGAAGCTCTGTGGTGTCGGATTCGGTAGCATATCCGGTGGCGTGGCAGCCTTGACCGGCCTGATTGTCGGCAGCATGGCGACCTGCCTGGCCGGCGCATCAGGCGCAGGCTTCGACGCCGGTTGACTGACGGGCCGGGGTGGTTGCGGCACAGGCCTGGACGCCTGCGCCTGACTCGACGACACCCCCGGCGGTGTCACCGGCTTGTGCTTGTTGACCAGGCCGCTGTCCCTCGAGTTCTGGTTGGAAAGTTTCCTCGCCTCTACCTTCTCCTTGACGGGCGGCTGATCTGTTACAAACTCGAAGACTATCACAGGACTGGGGTTCCGCACCGGTTGCACGAAGAAGAGCGCCAGCACCAAAAGTGCAGCCATGGCGGCAAAATGGAAGAGATAAGAGCCGCTGGTTGCCTCCGGCATCTCCACCACGCATTCCGGATAGATGCTTTTGCGGCGCACAACCAAGGCATGATCGTACGCGTCACGAGCCGCGTAAGCCGCAAATGTCATGACCAGCCCGAGGACGATTATCGACAGCGGGCTGCCCAGATGTACCGCCTGGAGCGACTCGATCACAGTTTTATTCGGCTCCATCTTGAATGTCTTGCCGAACGCCACCATGGCCTTTACGATCGGCTCGGTAAAAAAGATGAGCCAGAGAAGCAGGAAATTGATCGCCGCAACATCAAGGAAAAGCATCCCTTTGCGCTTTTCGCCGTTGTACAACTGGCCCAGCCCGGGGATGATGGAAAGCATCGCGGCCATTGCCGGGTCGCGCGCGAGCTCGTACCGGCTGGAATATGCGTTCATTCTCGTCATGTGGTTGCTCTGGCTCCTCAATGTCGCGGCAACAATAACGGGCTGCTGCACAGCGGCCCGGCAGCGCCGTTTATGGGAAATATATGCTGAACCAGAGATGATGCCACCGCCTCTGGCACTACAGTCGCCCCGGGGGCATCCCCTGAGCCGCTCCAGGGTTTACACTAGATGCCTACGGAAAGGCGCAATGATACGCGCTGTTGCGCCGCCGCATCAGCGTCTGAGGTCGATACGGATTGGCAAGGTCAACCCTCCTGCTTGCCGGAAGCTGCACAGACGGCAGCCCGGGCAGCCTCTTCCTCAATTTTTGGCACTGCGATCGGTATGTCGGCAAAGAGTCTGGTCAGCTTGTCGATCAAAGCATCGTGCTCGTGCTTGTCCTGCCTGATGCGCTCGAGCTCCTCCTCGGTCTCTTTATAAAGCTGGTCGATCACCTCCTGTGTTTCGGGCAGCTGCCTTACCACGGCCTGGCGTTTCTTCTCGACCCGCAAGGCATCTTCGTAGAGGTTCATCTGCGTGTACCGCAGCCCGATAGCCGACAGGAGAGTCATCGGGATAAGCCGGCGGGTTGCCCCGCCGACTCCCCCACAGTTCCGGACGTGCCCGTTAAGGCATCCGGCTCCTCAGGTCGTTGGACTCGCGCGGAGATAGGAGTGGACGATACGCGGTCGTGGTAGAGGGAAGCGTTC
>DATNRD010000456.1:0-2111 GCA_036703665.1 Candidatus Obscuribacterales bacterium | reverse complement strand
CCGCCGACCGTTCCAGCTTAAGCGAGTACCCGCTCGGTGCACGCAACGGCAGTGAACACGTCGAGGCGCTCTCCTCGGCTCTTTCTGCCTTCGGCAGCAAGGTCAGGCAGGCCATCGATCAAACCGCTTCCCTGCAAGATGCCGACACCGCAGACATCTTCACCGAGATTTCCCGCGGCGTCGACAAGTACCTCTGGTTTGTGGAGTCCCATGCCCAGGGCGAGATTTAAGCACCGACGGCAGCTGCTTGTAGCCGCTTGCTACCGCGTGTGCCCGGCCGCACCGCCAAGTCTCATCTTGAGCCGCACAACGGCGAAGGATCTGGTTTACGGTTTGCCGCTCGAAGCGGAGATTCTCCGGTCGCTGAGCCTGCCCTGAGCCGGCGCTACACCTGTGCAGCGGTAGGTGGTGGAGCATGCGAAGGGCTCGCTTAGAATGACAAGTTGGGCTGGGATTGGTGCAATCACCGTGGTAGCAGGCTTGTAATCATATGCGGGCGCTTTTGCCCTGCTGGGACGCTGGCTTGCTACAATCTTTGCTCCTTGCAGACTGGCGACGGACCCGTCCGGCACACCAGCGAAGCGAACGAGCATGCAATGCGAAGAGCCAGTGTCCCATAGCCCGGCAGGCGGACAGGACAAGAATCATTCCCCGCCCAGGACTGCCTGGGTTGTGCTCGCCTATGCAGTTTGCGCGTTGACCTGGGGCACGACCTGGTTCGCCATTCGCCTCTCTGTTTCCCCGGACGGCTTCCCGCCTTTCATGTCAGTGGCGCTGCGCTTCACCATCGCTTCGCTTGTTATCGCAGCTCTGTGGCTTGGCGGAATGATTACAGTCAGCCGGCCGTCCACCGGACAGACAGGCTGGCTCGGACTGGCCGGCATTTTGAGCGCGGTTGGATTCGGACTTGTTTACACAGCCGAGAAGTGGATATCCGGTGGCCTGGCCGCCATCCTTAACGCGACGACACCGGTGATGATGGCACTTGTCGCCCTGGCGACTCGGGAAGAGCGCGTGTCACGCCGTTCCCTTGCCGGGTCTGTCCTGGCACTGGCCGGCATATTTCTTATCTTCCGGGACCGTGCCGGCGCCTCCGCTGATCAGGCGGTCGGCATGGGTCTGTTTCTCGTTTCCGTCTTGCTTACAGCAATCACAAACGTGATTCTGAAGCGAAACACGAAAGAGCAACACCCGCTGGCTTCCACCGGCGCCTTTTCTTTCGGCTGCGCCGTCGCCTTCTGGTTGTTGAGCGTGACGGTCGAGCATCGGCCCGTCCCTTCTCCGCTGCCGCTGGTGCCCGCCCTGGCGGTAGCATACCTCGGTATTTTCGGCTCCGTTGTTGCCCTGGGAGCCTACTTCTACCTCATCAAGCACGTCCGCCTGATGACGCTCACCACGCTGGTCTTTTTCCCGCCGGTCATAGCGCTTTTCGTAGACGCGCTCTGGGAAAAGACCGTGGTCCTGGGACCCGAGAGTTATCTCGGTATCGCGGTGACACTGGCCGGCGTGGCCGTGAGCGTCCTGCCTTCCCGGCAGGGCTAGGCGAGCTCGGCGGGGCGCGCTCCTACGGCAGGAGCCCATCCCCTCCCGTGAGATGGCTAGCGCAGCCCGGGCGGCGGTAAACCCCGCTGGCAGCCAGCCGGATCGGCCAGCGATAGCCGGTCCCGTCATGTCTCCGGAGAACCGGCAGTCAGCCGGTCACCGCCGACATGACCGGTCAGCGGGAAGTTGTGCTGCACGAAGGCGATTTCCTCTTGCGCCGACCGGACCTGCCCGTCGAGCTTCGCATCTAGCAGGCTGGACATGATCCGCCCGATCTCCGGCCCCTGGCTGTAGCCCATGCGAATGAGGTCCGCCCCGGCCAGCTGCACGTCCACCTGTCTGAGCTGCTCCATGTAGAGCTTGACGCAGCGTCTGAGAGGAGAGCCCGGCCTGGCAAGGCAGGCGGCAATGGCCAGAGATTGATCGCTGTGACCATGCAACTGCCTGTAAATCTGGCTGCGACTCAACTTACCGGCCAGTGCCGCCACCTGACCGGGCAGGGAGAGGCCTTTGTGGATGTGCTCTTTCTGATCGTTAGCCAGGTGCAGCCTGTCGAGCACCGGATACCG
>DATNRD010000455.1:0-4762 GCA_036703665.1 Candidatus Obscuribacterales bacterium | reverse complement strand
CGCTGTACGGGATGACCGTGTTCAGCCCGTCGTTGCCGCCGGTGAGCTGTATTACGACGAGCACGCGGGCTTGCCTGGACTGGCAGAAGCGGAAGTCGGCGGCTACCAAGGGCAGTTTCCACCAGCCGGGCTGTGTGAGGTGGCAGCCGAGCAGCCAGGCTCCTCCTATGATGAACTTGCGTCGCGAAATGCCCATTTTGTGGATTGCTTGCTCCCGCCGGGTGGGGTCGGATTTAATCTGGCGAATTGACCTTCTTGCCGGACCGAAACGCTATTAGGGGGAGCAATCTTTCCGGGAGGTTCAATTGAACGGCTGCTTATAAAAGCATGATACCTGCAGATGCAGTCTCGGATGTGCAGGCAGTTTGTAGCGCGGTAGCCGACCTTGCCATGGCTGCCCGGCAGGAGTTGGACCGATGCACGGCACCAACGACTGTTGCTCCACCGTGACGCTCAAGAGTTCGAACTCAACTGCGGTCGCGCACAATACGTGCAGAGCTAGAGCAACGGGATTGTCAACACCGCTTTCTTGCTATATACTTTTGATATATAGCATAGGAGGCACGGACATGGAAACTGCCAAAGTATTCTGGTCGGGCCGCTCGCAGGCAGTACGGCTTCCCAAGAACTTCAGATTCCAGACCGACCAGGTTCGTATCAGGCGGCACGGGAGTGCAGTCATTCTCGAGCCGATTCCTGAAGATTGGGGCTGGCTGGACGCCATTGTCGGAAAGCTGGACGATGATTTCATCAGATTTGTACAGGAAAAGCCCGGACAACAAGAGCGCCCGTCCCTTGATGAGTTTTTTCGTTGATGCGCTATCTTCTCGATGCCAATGCAGTCATTGCTTTGTTGAACGACGCGAATTCGCAAACGTCAAAACGCGTCCGGCTCCACAAACCAGCCGACATAGGCATTTCGGCCATAGTGGCGCATGAGCTCTGTTACGGGTCCTTCAAGAGCAGGCGGCGCGAGGAGAACGTAGCAGTCATTGATAGTCTGCAGTTCGAGGTGCTGGAATTCGACAAGGAGGACGCACGCGAGGCCGGCCGGCTTCGGGCGGCCCTTGCACTGCAGGGCACGCCGATAGGTCCATATGATGTCTTGATCGCCGGACAAGCCCTGGCGCGCAAGTTGGTTTTGGTGACACGTAACATCAGCGAGTTCGAACGCATTCCTGACTTGCAGGTAGAAGACTGGCAAGTGTGACCTGTTTCAGCACGCTTGGATATCATTCCTAAGCCGGCGTAAAGCGCGCTGAATCGGGCTGAACATCGGTTAAATTGCCGTTCCTTAAAATGCTGCCCAGATCGAACCCTGGAAACTCGGGACCGAACCGCTCAGAGGGGTGCTTTCGGCGTGCGTCTGGGGATCGTAACTCATACCCGGTATCCCCTCGGCAAACGGCGGCGTAAGCATGCGCACCCCGCCGGGAAACTTACCGGTTGCCCGTTTGGTAAGGGCGGCTTCCAGCCCTGCGGTCCATCCCGGCGCGCCACCTTCGGGAGGGACAAGCAACGGCGGCACGTCGCAGCCTACCGAGTGCAGGAGGTATGAAATGAGCGCATTCGACGTCCAGCGATCCTCGTTTATGCCCACCACATCTCCATAACTGTAGGCAGGCACCTGCCGCTTTTCCATGATCTCTTTGATCTTGTGAGCTGCCGCGCAGTCGCAGTTTACCTTGCCATGCGTGAATACGGTGGACTCGTCGGTGATTTCGCCGCCCTGATAGAGCCTCATACCGCCGGCGTTTATGAGGTCGAAGGCCGCCTTCTGCACCATCAACTGGCCGACCCTCTTCGCCTCGTCGGGATTATCTTCCGGATCAACATAGCTGGTTAGTTCGATAACGTACTCTTTGCAATCATCCCCTTCCGGTATCTGAATACGCAGCGCTGCGTGATAGACATCTCGGAAGGCAGCCAGTATGGGAAAGCCGCCCACGAGCCCGAACGCTTTGGCGATTTTAAGCGGTATTTTGGTGACCGGTAACCAGTAAAGAGTCACGATGCAGGGGCAGGGCGGCTTCATGGCAGGAAGTTCTTGCGGCGGGGCAGGGCCGGAGGGAACCTCCGCGGTGCCCTCGGAAGCGGGTCGCGGGGTGGTGCCGGGACCGGGCGGTCTCTCCTGCGTCTGCGTGCGCGGCGCAGGTGGCTCCGGCGGGGCAGGCGGTTCGGGCGGCCCGGGCAGCGCCGGGACTTCCGGCACGGACGGCGGCCTGGCGGCGATCTCTTCATTGCCTGGCACATCGGCAATTTGGTCGGTCGTAGACACCATTGTTTGCAAGCCGGTGCTGTCCGGAAGGAAGGTCGTGTATGCCGGAATCAATAGGCGCAAGGGCTGTCCCGTGTTGTTGACCAGCACGAGGTCCACGTGCGATGTGGAAACCCCATCGCCGACCAGGGAGAGACTGACATCGCCGTTCTTCACGGCATCTTCGAGGGTAACAAGCGGTGGCGACGTGGTGGCGTTGTTGCCAGTTGTGGCGGGGCTACCAGGTGTGCCGGTTCCGGCTGACGCGGCAGTGACATCTGGTGTGCCGGTGGCCGACCGGCTGCCGGTGTCCGCCCCCTGCTCACTCGTCCCCGACGTACCTTGCTCTCCGGTGGCTGTGCGTTCCGACGGGGGCGTAGTGTTCGTCCGATCCGTCTGGTGACCTGTTTTTGTCTGGTCGCGTGGTTTGAGACCAGCGGCCGCGGACAAGCCTTCCTTCCTGGTCAGATCCGCCGCCCTAAAAATTGCGCTTACGCCCTGATCGAGTGATTTCACCTGCTGAGGCGACAAGCTGTCCGGCGAAATTCTGGCGGCTTTGAGAAGATCCGTCTTTATCTCATTCCGGGTTATCTGGTTGGCAGGACCGCCAGTTTGTTTGCCGATCTCCATCCAGATGGCCAGCTGGCTTATGGTCGCTACCCGCCTCTCTTCTGCAATTGGGACATCGGCGAACTGCTGTTGAAACTCCGGGCGCTTGGCGGCTTCCAGGATACCGACTATCTTCTTGTAAAGCTTTGCGTCAGGGTAGGCACCCAGCCGGTAATGCCCGCCCTCTGCAGGCGGCGGCGGTACGGTTTTCGGGGAAGCACAGACTGTCGAGAGCCGGACGGTGGTGGTATTTTGAGCCGACCGTGCCGGACCGGGCAGAGACCAGGCAAAGATCAGGCAGACCAGAAGTGCCTGAATACCCTGCCCCCCCTTTACCATTGCGCCCCTCATTGCCGAAGGTGACTCGTAAGGGTGCTTCCGTCTACCATGTTAGAGGACGCGCGGGCAGTTCGGATTAAATGCCGGGACGTTCAGCGAATTGGCCTTACCGGGTCGTGCCGGCCGGTGATACGGATTGGGGTCTTAATCGACTACTGCAAGTGAGGCGCTCACTCCGAAACCACGAGTGTGGCGCCGTCCCAGCTGGGCTCCGGCGGTGTGGCGACGAGCTGGCGACAGCGCTCGGCCAGCAGGATTGACGGTCCGTCCTCCGGTACCATGCGTAAAACCGTGCTGAAGAGCTTCTCGGCCTGCGCAAAATTGCGTTCCTCCATGGCCGCAAGCGCCTGGCGGTAGAGGGCTATGGCTTCCTCCATAGCTCCGGGCAGCTTGCCTTTCGGGCAGAGGATCTCGAATATGCTAAGGGGCGGTTCCGCTTGATCCAGCTTGACTTTATCGAGCTCCCTGACCTCGAACTTATCGCTGACAAGCTCGGCGGTCTCCTGACCGGCAAGGCAGCTGGTGCCGTATAGCTTGTTCAGCGCTTGCAGGCGTGCGGCCAGGTCCACGCTCCTTCCGATGGCACCGTATTCGGTGTGGCTCTCCGTACCAATGCGCCCGCAGATAGCGGCACCGGTGGTGATGCCGTAGGAGCAATCGAGCGCCGGAGCCCCCGCCGCGAGGCGACCGCTGTGGGCCCAAACGTCCGACAGCTCCCTCAGCCGCCGCCGCATTTCCATGCAACAGTTAGCCGCAAGACGCGCCTGCGACCGTTCCTGCATGAATATCGGAGCGCCCCAGATTGCTTGAATACCATGACTGAAGACGCGAATCACCACGCCGTTGTGCTCGTAGACCACCGACATCATGGCGCTCAGGTATTGGTTGACCATGGAGACCACGCTTTGAGGATTCTTGTCCGCGGTCAGCGCAGCCAGGTTGTGCACCTGACAAACGAGAGTGGTGACGGTGGCGCGCTTGCCTTCCAACCCCAGCTCGCCGAGCTGCCTGCGATCGATTTCCCCGGCCAGCCGGTCGGAAGCCAGGGCCCGGAACAATCGGGTATGGCGCCGGCGCTCGCGAAAGGCAAAGAGGTTCTGGTCGGTAAGAACAAGGAAGAAAGCGGGCAGTACCACGCCGAAGATTGGCACCATGACCGGTATCAGGCAGTTGAGATAGGCAAAGCAGAGAAACGAATCGACGGTCCAGATCGCTCCAAAGCCCGCGATGGCGAGGAGCATGGAAAACGGCTTGCCGTGCAGACCGCTGAATATGCGCGCGAACAACAGCGCCACGAACATCAAGATGAGCGCATGTTCCCACCATTCCGGCTCCGATAGATACTGCGCGCTGAGAATGTTGGCGATTATATTCGCCTGCAGCTCGACGCCGCTCATCGGTTGTTCGATACCGGACACGGGGGTGAGGAATCCGCCGAACGGAAGGGCGCCCGCCTGAGCGGTCCTTTCGCCCGTGGGCGGCTCTTCACCGGGGTGCTGGTGGAATCCGACCAGCACGATCTTGTCCTGAAACGGGTTGTCACCAGGGGTGGTATCG
>DATNRD010000454.1:0-9041 GCA_036703665.1 Candidatus Obscuribacterales bacterium | reverse complement strand
CGCAGGTCCCGGGATTTCTCCTGGGGGCGCAGGCGTCCCGCCTGCTTCGGAGCGGGCAAGATGCCCGCATGCCGCCAACGACATATCGCCATCTGCACGGCATTGAGCACGGCTCCTCAAGACATTGCCCCGCGTGTTACGCGAGCCCAGGTCCAGGCGGAACGATGCGCCCCGCCGGTGGTGGCACTTTTACAGGGGTTCATGGTTTGATCAGCAGGCACCCGGTTTGCGGGATAATCTAGGGGCCGCGAGGAACATGCCATGCCTTCACCGCTTGATAAAGTCCGCATCCTGGACTTCTCACATCTTTTGCCGGGTGAACTGTGCTCTACGATTCTGAGCGACCTGGGCTGTCAGGTAATCAGGATCGAGTCGCTGCAGCCCGGTCTGGGGAAACTGTTGCCGCCGCTGGTCAAGGGGGAAAGCCTCTACTACTGGAGCTTGCACCGCAACAAGCGACGCATCTGCCTGGATTTGAAGTCCGAAAAGGGCGTGGACGTGGTTAAGCGTCTGGTCAAGGAATCGGACGTGGTTCTGGAAAATTTCCGGCCCGGCGTGATGAACAGGCTGGGCATCGGCTACCGCCAGCTGAGAAGGGTCAACAAGAGCCTCGTCTTTTGCTCCATTTCGGGGTACGGCCAGAATTCGGCCTGGAGCCAGAGACCGGGGCACGATCTCAACTACGTGGCCGAAGCCGGCATCTTGAGCCTGAACAGGCAACCGGACGGGCCGCCCGTGCTGCCGGGAGTTCTCGTCAGCGATTACATGGCCGCCATCTATGCGGCGCTTGCCGTTGTGGCTGCGCTCTTCGAGCGCGAGCACACCGGCAAGGGCAAGCACCTCGACATCAGCATGTTCGAGTGCGCGCTTTCCTCGCTCAACATTCTTGCCACCATGCTGCTCTACACGGGGCAGCCAGAGTCGGGATTCACCTACAAAGCCGACCTGCCAAATTACAACATATACGAATGCCGGGACGGGAGGTTCCTGGCGGTAGCCTCGCTCGAGCCGCAGTTCTGGGCAACATTCTGCCAGAGAATTGGGCGGCCGGAACTGACGACCGTTCGCCCGACCGGTCCCGACCCGTCGCTGCAGGGCGAGATCGCAAACATAATAAAAGCCAGAACGCAGGCCGAATGGCTCCAGGTTTTCGAGAACAGCGACTGTTGCGTCTCGCCGGTTCACACCCTGGAAGAAGCGCTCTCCCACTTGCCTTCCAGGGAGCGAGGCGTGATTACCCACATCATCCATCCCATTCTCGGTAAGGTACCTCAGATGGCTTCTCCCGTGGCCGTCAAGTCTGCAGACCACAAAGTCGAAGGCCTGGCAGGCGACCCAGCCAGAGAAACGGCGAGGCTGCTGAAGAAGCTCGGCTACACCCGCAATGAAATCGAGGAGCTCTCCGCCGAGCGCGTCATCCCCGCGCTGGCCGGCCGCTGACGAGCCGCATGGCAACGCCGCTTTGCAGGGCAACTGCGCCGGGGCGCTCGCCGCACGAAGGGCAGCCCATACCAGAGGTTCGTCCGTGGACACATCACCAGTCTCACCTGGTGATTCTCCTTACAGAGCGCATTCGAAGCCGAAGCAGGGCTTTTTGAGCGGTTCTTCCTGAATGCGCTCGGCTGAGAGCGGAATCTTTTGCAGGTGCGCGGGCATCTCATCGAGTGCCGGCCAGCAAAGCTGGCGCTCGAATATGGATGCACGCACCACCCGTCCCAGATAGTGGAGGAGCGAATCGAGGCCGTCATCCAGGCTCCACTCGCTATCTGCGTCCGCACAGTCGCCATTGGCATAGACACGAAATGAAGAAATCAGGGTAGTCTCATCATGACCGCTCAGGTGCCCGTAAACCAGAATCTGCCCGCAGCTTTCCATGCGCGGGCAGACAAGCCGCGAGTCGTTCCCCACACCCTCTGCCGGCACCAGCATGACATGTCGGGTGCCGCCGGAAATTTGCACGGCAGTTTCGGAAATGGTGGCCGTCAACAGCGGGCCTGCCTCCCCGCCAATCTCCCGGGAAAGACCGACAAGATGAATTGCCGCGTCACCAGCGAGCGACATGGCTCTTTGCACCTGGGCTGCGATCTCGCCCTCGTGCTCGATCCGAGCCCTGAACAAGGCTGCCGACTTCGTAAAGCCATCCTTGTCGAACTTTTCCACAGACTTTCACCCTCTTTCGCCTAAAGTACACAACTCTCCGCACCTCATGGGTTCAAACGATGGAGAATGTAAGTCTTACGCTGTTCGCAACGCAACTCACCTCGCAGGCGGAATTTTTGCTGCCATGGCGTGCACGAACGACGGGAAGATCCCTGCCAATCGTTCGACGAGCACCGCGGGGCCGGTGAGCACGATCTCACGCGCACCGCCCTTGCGGCAGGCATTGATGATGTCCTGCGCGCACTGCTCGGAGCTGATGCTCAGGCAGTGCTTCATGAGCAGACCGCCGATGGTGGCACGCTGAGCAATTAGAGTCGGATTCTTTTCATCCGGCACCTCATTCTTGCTGAAGAACTCGGAGCGCACCCAACCCGGGCACACGGTAATGACGTCGATGCCGTGGCGCTCCAGCTCGGCTGCCATTCCCTCGGACATGCCGGTGAGAGCAAACTTGCTGGCGGCGTAACACACGCTGCCGGGAAAGGCCACCTTGCCGGCCACCGAGGCAATGTTGACGATCTTGCCCGAGCGCTGCGCGAGCAATTGAGGCAACGCCGCGTAAATCGCATGAAGCGGCGCGAAGAAGTTTACGTCGAACACTCGGTGCCAGTCATCGGGCGTCAGGGTCTCCACCGGGCCCGGCTTGGCAAGGCCGGCGTTGTTGACCAGAACGTCCAGCGCCCCGAACTGCTCCAGGCAGACCGACGGCAGCGACTCGGCAATGCGCCTTTCACCCACATCTCCGGGAAGCAGCGCCGCTTCGCCACCTGCTGCTTTGACCTCCTGCTGGACTTCTTTCAGTTTCTCCTCATTCCGCGCGTTGAGCACAAGCCTGGCCTTGTATTGGCCCGCCAGGAGAACGGCAAGGGCTCGCCCTATGCCGGTCGAGGCTCCTGTGATCACGCCTGCCAGTCCCTGCTTCAAACCGCCATTGCTTGACATTTGCCAGCACCTCCAGCCCTATAAGCAAGAGATTATAGGCGGGCTGGCATGTCATGGTGACAGCCGATGGAGGGTGGCGGGGACTCAGACAAGAATCACGAGCGTTTCGATGCCGTAAATAGCCAGCAATCGAGAGAATTCGGGATCGTAACGTGGATTCTTCAGTAAACCCTTGAAGCTCTCCAGCGGACTCACGCCCGCCAGGTTCCCGCGGGTGGACCGAACCAGCTCGCGAGCAAGAGGGCTGGGCTGGTAATGAATCTTCATCCGGTACGCGTCGAGCGCCAGGGTAACCAGGGCAAGCCAGCACAAAATCAGGACCACGGACAGTGCGAGCGCAAAGGTAAGCGGGCAAGCGAAGACGAGCTTGAGAAACAGAACCTGCACCGACACGAGAGCAGAAGCCAGAACCACCAAGAGCAGGGTGGCAAACACTGCAAAGACTCGGAGCAGTGTTCTCAAAACGGCAATTCGCCATCCTCCTCGTTGAACATGATTCACAACGTCGGACAGTTCGGTGTAGAGCGGCACGAATTCGCGCAGGCTGAAGACCAGGCGCAGGAGTACTGCGGTCAGCGCGGACAAGACCCAGGCCGATACAGCCAAGCCAGCGTTGTGCAGCAAGACGATCGGCAGGAGCAAAGAAATGATGATACCGGACACCAGCCCGATAAGCAGGTATGTCACGGTCTGCTTTCGCGCTTCGCTCGTTATGAGCAGCCCACGAGCCATCATGTCCGCGACAAGTTCAGATTCCAGCGCCTCCCGATAGCCGGCGCTGCCGACATCGGCAAGCAGCCTCAAGAGTCCACCCACTGAAAAGTAGCGCCTGATGCGGCGCGGATCTTCCAGCACTTCTGACACAAAGGGTTTGATGGAGCGCACGATGAGCCAGTACAAGCCCGAGATCTGGCGCACGAGCAGCCGGATGTCTCCGGACCGCGGGTCGGGGATCACCTGCGATGCCCTCTCTTCGATCCATCGCGTGGCGTGAGCTTTGACCTTGTCCCACAGCCGTCGCTCGTAAGGAGCCAGAGCCACGGCCTGCGATTCGCCCTGGAGCGACTTCACAGCCCGGTGCAGGAGATCGAAGACCAGCACGACGGTGGCATGCGGCATGTCGCCATCCCGAACTATGTACGCTAACTCCACTGGGCGCAGCGGGACGGAATCCAGGTGCTCCCCTAAAAGGGGGTGGTGCTCAACGACGGCACCGATATCACCCTTGCCTGCTGTTCTTTGTCCGAGAACGCCAGGCGCCCCTCGGTTGAGGCAGACGGTGCGGAACGCGACAAGCGAAACACACAAAATGATAAGAGCCACGAATATGGTCGGCGAGAACGCGTCCGGCGGCACTTATCATCACCTGCAAAGGTTAACGGTTTATCACCCGGTGTCCCCAACTGTTATACCAGCAAGGGGGATGGGAAGAAGATCACCTGGAACCATATAATGGCGCAAGAGGCTCCGGGTTACCGATAATCAGGGTCGGACAAAGCAATCGTCGCAAGATGGAGTGTTCGAGGTGCGTCTCATGAAGCACCGACATGTCTGGTTGCCCCTTTTAATGGCAATCTGCATGGTCCAGCAGCCAGGCTGGGCCATGCCCGTGGATCCCTCGGCGGTAGCCGCAGCGAAGCTAACGGAGGCGCACGGCGAGACTTTCAAACGCGGATTCGTCGACTGGACAAAAGAGACCTGGGGCGAGCCACAACCGGCAAAAAAAGGAGACCGATTGCACGAGGGAATGCAACTGGGCACAGGGAAAAAGTCCTGGGCCCAGGTTTCCTGGCCTCACGTCACAACACGAGCCTGGGCGGATTCCGTCTTTGCGATTGCTCCCAATCAGCGCCTGGTGTTCTTGATGAACGGGGAGATGCTGTTCAACCTGTCCAAACACCGTAAGGACAAAGGCGACTTCATTGTCTGGACCAAGGTGCTGCAGGCCCGAATAAGGGGCACCACCGTGCTCGTGCAGTCAATGGGTAACCGCTCGCGCCTGACGGTTTTGGAAGGAACCGTAGACGTGATGAACAGGCTGGACCGCAGCGTGGTCCGCCTCACGCCCGGCGTCATTTATGAGATCGAAACTCCTAGCGCCACGGAGGATAAGCGACACACTGCTGCGATCGACAGGGCGACAACACAGTCGCCGTTCGGGTCGGCAGTTTCTGCCGGACAGGGTGCAGCCGGCGCCGCACAAGTCAGCTCGGCGCTCAGTCAAGCAAGCTCGAGCAGTGATGCGCTGGTGGCAGGGACAACCAGCGGCCTCGTCGGAACAGCCGGGGGAGGCCTTTCCAAAACGGCTAGTGGAGCGGTTGCTGGCGTGACGGGATTGCTTGGTGGTGCCACCGCCGACCTCACCGGGATTCTTGGTGGAGCCACTTGCGACCTGACAGGACTGCTTGGTGGAGCCACATCCGACCTGACCGGGCTCCTCGGCGGAGCCACCTCCGACCTCGCTGGACTCCTTGGCGGATCCACACCGGAGCTCACGGGATTGCTGGACGGCGCCACTTCCGATCTGACGGGGCTGCTCGGCGGAGTGACATCCGACCTCACGGGGACGCTAGGTGGAGCCACCTCCGACCTGACAGGGCTGCTTGGTGGAGCCACATCCGACCTCACCGGGATCCTTGCTGGTGCCACGTCAGACGTAACCGGCATGCTCTGGGGGGCTACATCCGACTTCAGCGGGCTGCTCGGCGGAAGCGTACCTGGCGTCACAGAGGGACTGGGTTCAGATTTCTCGAGTGCAACCGGGTTCGTGGATGGCGCTGTCTCCGGTCTGTCCGGGCTCTTGGACGGCTCCTCCTCCGCTGTGGCAGGACTACCAGGCGTTTCGCCATCCGCAGGCTCAACCCTTCCCGAACCGCGCGTTGTTGCAGCAACCGACCAGTGCCTGACCTGCATGGCCGGAGTGCCAATCTTCGAAACGCCGAAATCCAAAACAACTCTCTACCTGGCGGACTCTCAGGCGCTGGCCTCGCATCCACTGGTGACCCAGTTCGAAACACCACTCGAAAGCCTGCCGCTGATCAAGTCTTCCTTATCAAAAATCAAGTCGTGTACCGACCTGAAAGCGGCTTTGGGCGACGAAGCGTCGCTGGCCCGAACGGTGGCGAGAAGCGCTGAGATCATGCGCGTACCTACAGCAACCACCTACAAGGTGGGTACCCAGGTAGGAACTGCGCTACCGTACCCAGATCAGGCGTTCGGAATCTGGACACCAATCGGCTACATCGGTCAGCCGCTGCCGGTCGCCTCCGGTCCTGGCACCACGGCCACGACAGGAGCGATGCAGCCCGGGCTTGACGCGGCGGCAATGGCCGGACGCACTGCCGCGGGCCTGCTGCCGGCAGGTGGAACTGTGCCCGGCGTAACGCCGACCCCTGGCTCCGGCTCCTTGCCTGCAGGCGGGGCTGTTGCAGGCATTGCCGGGACCGTTGGTGGCGTCGTCGGTCCGGTTGCGGGCGCCGCCAGCCCGGTAACCGGCGCCATCGGCTCAATCACCGGTGCTATGGCTCCGGTCATGAATCCGGTTAGCGCCCTGCCCAACGTCATTACTCCCGTGACGAGTCCGGTCACGACGCCGCTCACGACCGTCCTGCCTCCCACCACGCCAGTCCTGCCTCCCACTACGACCGTGCTGCCTCCCACTACAACCGTCCTGCCTCCCACTACGACCGTGCTGCCTCCCATTACGCCAGTCTTGCCTCCCACTACGACCGTCCTGCCTCCCACTACGACACCCATGACACCTGTGACCACGTCGCCAGCAGAAACTACATCACCGCTTCCCGTCCCGGTGCCATTGCCCACCGGAACACCGCTCCTGCCCGGACTCTAATGTCGATCAATCAGTCACAGGAGAAACCAGAAGGACAAGGCCGCGCAGCCACTTCAGGTAGGTCATCCATACGGTTCTTGGTGAGCCTCTTTCTTGTCTATTTAAGTGTGGCTGCCGTCAGCGGGGTGGCGCTCAGTCTGTCGCGGTTTCTCTGGCGCCAGGAGCTGCAAACAATCAACTGGCGATTCGAGATCAGGCCATGGCTGGTCTGGTCGCCACAAAGCCTTGAGCGGCTCAATCCGCCCCTTCTCTGGCGATACCATGAAGAGCACGAAATTCCCAGGAGATGGTGGGCATGGGATTATACGCTCAGCTGGCTCCTGGAAAACAATCACCCGCCGGTCAAACACAAGATCATCATCTTCAACAAGCTGCTCGAAGATGAGCCGCCGAAGGAAGCTGTTTCAGAACATCCGTGGATGGAGCCGCTGCTCCATCACCCGCTGCCCAGGTCTGCGGTAGCGGAAATGGTCGAGTTCCTCGCAAGCGCCGGGGTGCGCATCATCCTTCTGGACAATGACTTTCCGCAATACTCTCCCGAAGACGCAAAGCTTGCAGCAGCGATCCACAATGCCGCCGCTGGCAAATACGGGGCGCCCGTTCCCGTCCTCATGGCGAGATCTGTAAGTCGCAGGACATCCGGCAACCTATTGCAACTTGAGATACCTTCCCTGCCCAGCGGAATTGTAGAGCAGTTGTCCGGGTTGGAACCTGGAGCCGACGTGGTCGCCAAATACACCGGCACGACGGCGGTGCTCCCGGACGAGGATCAAGTCGTTCGGCGGATGGCGCTGCGCATGCCCAGTTTCACAGGAGAGCAACGCGACTCGATTGTCCTGCAAGCGCTGGAGCAGCTTCACGAAAAGGTCCCGCCATCGGCACCGGACGTTCTCGACATCGACTTTGCCTGCCCCCCGAACTCAGAGTTGTATCCGGTGCGGCCATGGTCGTACCTGCTCGATCCTGAGCACAAGAAAGCGCTCGTCGACCCGCCGCGGGGATCTCGCGATGTAACACTCGAGGACGCGGTCGTCATGATCGGAGACGGGACCACAGACCTGTACAGCACGCCGCTCACGAACGTGGGTGTGGATCAAATGAGCGGGACGGAGATACTTGCTCACGCCATGGAGACTTTGAGCAGGGGGCGCTGGCCGCTGCGGCTCAATGGCTGGCAGGAGATCATGTACATAATACTCGTCAGCCTCTGCGGCAGCGCTATATGGACGGCATGGAAAGCATACCAGCAAGTCGCGAGGGCTCCTGCCCGGCACATGCGATTCGAGCCGCTTGCAAGATCGCTGTCCGATCTCGGGTTTCTCGTAGTGCTTATACTGGCGGCATATGCAGCGGCATGCTTCGCGTTCGCGTACGGCTATCTGATCTTGCCCATCCTCGTCCCGGCAATCTCTCTCGGTCTGGGGACTGTTGCGGCGCTGCTCTGGGAGCGGGAAAGGGAACGCGAGGAGCTGGCGCGCGTGAAGGTCATGGCTGCCGAAGAGAAGCTTGCCCTGGCAACCGAGAAGTACGAAGCCGACTTGAAACGACAAGAAGCCGAGGCCCAAGCTCGTGAGATTCTCCTGGACAGGCAGCGGAGGCAAGAATTTGTCCGCCGCATAAATCACGATTTGAATGCGCCGGTCAGCGTTCTCAACTGGACGCTGTTCGAATTGCAAGACGAACAGCCGGACTCAAGCCAGGTCAAGGAAAAGATGTCTCGGCTGGCGAAGACTTCCGACAAGTTGTGCGAGCTAATCGATCAGCTCGTTCAATCGTACGATTACGACTTCGCAGCCGAACACAAGGAGTCCGAAAGGACCGACCTGGCAAAGATAATCGAGGATTCATTGGATCTGCAGCGCCCGCTGGCCCAGATGAACGACTGCGAGATCAGCTGGGCACCGTCAAACGGATGTCTATGGGTCAATGGGAGCCCGTTGGAGCTGGCGCGCATCATCGACAACATCGTCCGCAACGCCATCAAGCACAATCCAAGTGGAACGAGAGTAACCGTCAAAGCCCGCTCGGAGGGGAGCGAACACGTCATAGACATATCGGACAACGGCAGGGGCATTCCCCCCGAACATTT
>DATNRD010000453.1:0-3600 GCA_036703665.1 Candidatus Obscuribacterales bacterium | reverse complement strand
AACCAGTCGAGCTGGGGCAGGTCTTTGGAGCTGGGTGTCCTGCCGAGCTTGCGCAGCTCTGCGTGAGCCTCTTCCTTTTCCTTCAAGTCCTGCGGCTTTTCCTGTCCAACCCTGGCCAGGTCGGCAATTCCCGATTCGCTGGCGCTTTCACTCGGCGTATCACGTACAACGTCGGTGAAATCTTCGTCTTCCAGCGACATTCTGAGATTCCCTTTTTCATAGTGTCGGCACGGACAGCGCCCTTACAATCTTACCGCGGCAGCGACCGCCCCGTGTCCGGTCTAGCCCCCGCCAACAATCTCTAACGGGTCGACAGGCTCCGGCACGTCTCCGACAGCCGAGGTCACCTTTTTCTTGTCGGCTTCGGGGAGCGAATAGAGCATTGCCTGGTAGGCCCGGTAGAGAACCTTTCTCTCTCCAGCAGGAATATTCTTCATATCTGGATCCTTGTCCCAGCGCTCCTTCTGGTGCTTCATCACTCTGGTGACTTCCTCGTCGAACGCTTCCTGGCTGATCTGTCCGGCGTTGCGCTTGAGGCGCAGAACCTCGAGCTCGAGCACCGGGTTCTCCTTGTGCGCGGCTTTGTTGCGCTTAACCTCGGCCTCGAGCTCTTTGATCCTTTCCGGGGTGGGAGCCTGGGTGGCATGATAGAGGTCGCTGACCGACAGATTTCTGTGATCACTCCCCTTGCCCCACTGGTTGTCGATCGAGACCTTGCCGGTCCTGGGATCGTAGTCGCTAACGGTCACGAAGTGATACGCCCCGGAGCCGCCGGCCTTTCCCCCGCCGGAGTCGGCGAAGAAAGGCTCGTTTTGAGTGTGAACGAAGATCACCGCCGGCAGTTGCGGCGGATTTGCCGTCTTCATTTTGAGGAGCTGCTGCCTGAGCTCCGCCTCGCTGCCGACATGGATCTGCCCGTCTTCTGCCTTGATCAGCTGCCCGTCCGGCGAAAGCACCTTTGAGTTCTCGATTACCGGCAGCGGGCGGTCGTTGCCGGTAATCTTCTTCTCCATGTCCTGAACTTCGGCCGGCGTGACTCCTTTGAACTCACCTTTGTCGCAAGTCTCTCCGGTTTTGGGCGGCTTGGCGCTCTCGTCGGGCTGTCCCTGCTTGTAGCCGGCGCCGCTGGGTACCATGCTGATGGCGGTGCCTTGAAACACCTGGCTTGCATAGTTGCGCTTGCCGTCCGGCGTCTCCGTGTACTGGGCCTCGGCGTCCGGTTCAAGTACGGAGGGATCCGGCTTGACGACAGTGCCGTCCTTAGCCTTGAACTCTCCGGTGGTGGCTACATCGGTGATCATCTTGGCGGCTGCCGAAGGATTGTTGGTGTAGATGCGCGATTCCAGTGCCGCAGCGCCGCATGTTCCGTGCATTCCCTGGTCGATCGACTTGGGATCGGCGGCGTTTTTCATGACCTGCTCAGCTAGCTTGTGGCGCTCGAAAGCGTCGGGCAGATTGCTGTTGCCTGTGTCTTTCGCGTCGATAAGGCGCGTCAGTTCATGGTAGAAGCGCGCCCGCTCCTCCGGACTGAGATTTTGCTTGTTGGCCCTGTTTTCGAAGCGCTCCATGTTCTCGTAGAAGCGAGCGCGCATCTCATCGGGCATGGACTGCGCTGCTTCCAGCATCTTGGCCTTCTCGACGCGCGGATCAGGATGCGCCGCATCGTAAGCGTCCGCCGACCTTTCGCCTTTTGCGTCCTTTATCTTGTAGTGACCGTCGGGCGTCTTCGTGATTTCGTAGTTGTCCTCTGGGCGCTTGCCGGTGTGCTTTTCCGTATACCCGCCCTTGCCGTCCGGTTGCCGAGTGTATTCGTAGTTGTCTTCCGGTTTCGGACCCTTGTGATGATAGGAGTAGCCGCCGTTGGGCACCGGCCTTATCTCATAACTCGTGCCGTCGTAGTGCTCCACCTTGACCGTGCCGTCCTGGGTCACCGTGCGGGTTGCGTTTCCATCGTCGGTAATCAGATCGCCGTTGGGGCTGTGCCCGGGTAGCTTCAGCACCTGATCGGGCTTCACCTGTGACTCTTCGTAAACGTTGTTGAGCTGCCGGATTTCCTTGATGTACTTGTCTATTTCCTCCCTGGTGGGCGGCGGCTGATTCCCCAATTGCTGCTTGGCCAGGTCTTCAAAGGTTTGTCCGGGCTTGAGCGCTTGCGCGCCCGGAGGCACGTCTCGTTTTATGCCCTCGCCCTTGTATTCCGCGCCGGGCACGTCGGGGGCGCTCTTGTCACCAATTATGGTGACTGGCTCAAGCGTAATGGGGTTGCCCATGAGGCCTTCGTGGGACTCGCGCGGTCTGGCTGCGGACGCGTCGCCGGGATGACCGACGCTGGCAGGGTCTCCCATTTTTCCGCCGGCGGGCTTGGAGTCAGCACCTTCGGCTCCCTTAACCACTGCCTTCATCTCGGTCTTGCCGGCGTGCATGGCCTTGATGAACTCCTCGGCGGGGACCCCCTGCCCGTGCGGATAGCTGTGGTCCGTGCCGCCGGCCGGATTTTCGTAGTAGACCATCGCCGGCGGGCCTTTGTCGAAGTGAGTGATGTTTACGGCGTGATAACCGCTGAGCGCTGCTCCCTCGCCGGAGCCCATGCCCGTCTTGGCCAGGTCCCCGCCGCCGAGCGATATACCCACGTTGAGCGGCGGTCCACCGTTCTTCTTCAATGCCCCTTCAAGATCCTGCGGCGTGTTGATCGACACCGCTCCATACCTGCCGTCCTTAACCAGATGGTTCAATACTTCCGCTTGCTGCTGGCTCCCCAGTCCTTCGAAAGCCGTGACCTTGCCGTCGGGATATCGCACCCGCTCGCCGGTGTCGCTCGATGGAGCCACTCCGTCCGGACGCGGCACCAGATGCGGGTCGCCGGGGGGATAGCTCTCGTACCTGGCTCCCGGCGGTAGCCCCAGATTAGCCACTCCGTTCTGGAACAGCTCGCTGGCGTAGCTTCTCTGTCCGTACCAGTCGCTCTTGGCAGCCAGCGATGTTCCGTCCGGGTCTGTCTGAACCTCTATGGTCTTGCCATCATGGGTGGTGTACTTGCCCTCGGTGGCAAGTTTCGCCACCATGTCTGCATAGACATCCGGATTATTGCGTGCCAGCGTTTGCTCTGCGTTGGCCAGCACGCAGGTCATCTTGTCGCCTTGCTGGATCGATTCCGGGTGCGCTATCTGGTGCGCCAGGGAAGCAACAAGCTCTCGGGCCTGTTGACCGGTGAGCCTTATCTTGTCGCCGGGATGCTCATCGTTCCTGGCGATCTTGTCCAGTGCCTCGTAGACTTTCTTTCTCTGCTCCGGCGGGAGCTTGTCGATGTCCGCCAGATCCTGCCTTAGCTGCCGTTGCTGCTCGGGGGTGTAGTTTTTGAACTTCTCCAGGAGTTTGTCGGCATCGGACTTCATTTCCGAGCCGTCCTTGGCGAGCAGGCGCTCGGTCCCGTCTGCCTTGCGCTCCAGCCTGTCGGCCGTTCCTTCCGCACCGTCGGCCTTGCGCGCTTCCGCCTCTGCCTTATCGAGCTTGATGGTGTAGTTGCCGGTCTTGTCGTCTACCTCGATTCCTTTGTTTCGCGTCTCGACGACCCTGCCCTGCGCATCGGTCACCGTCAGCCCG
>DATNRD010000452.1:0-3287 GCA_036703665.1 Candidatus Obscuribacterales bacterium | reverse complement strand
AGAGCGGCTACACCCAGCGCCGCTCTCCTGCCCCGCCCTTTATAAGCGCGCTCGTTCTACTACTTCACGTAGCACCTGGCTATAATCAGTACATGGTCAGTGAAGTGCGGCAGCAAATCCCCCGGGAGCGCGGGCGTCACGACCGCCGCGCGCGCTGGCGCGCTCAGTAGGTACGATCCGCGAAGCGCATCGGCTGTGCTGATTGCCCATGTCTGACGCCTGCCACTGACTATGTACATAATCAAGAGCACACTCAGCAGAGGGTCTCCCAAGTGCCCGACTCGAAGAAGTTTCAGTACCTGACCGTAGAAGAGTACCTCGCCAGCGAGGAGACCTCGCCCGTGAAACGCGAGTACGTGGACGGACGGGTCTTTGCCATGACCGGCGTAAGTCGAAGGCACAACGTGATTTCAGGCAACATCTATTCGATTCTTCGCGCCCATGTTAAAGGCAGCGGCTGTCGCGCGTATATCGCCGACGTGAAGGCAAGAGTCGAAGCCGCCAACAGCTTCTATTATCCTGACGTGATGGTCTCTTGCGACAGACACGATGACCGAACCGTATTCACCTCGAGTCCGGTTTTGATTGTTGAAGTGCTGTCGCGCTCGACTGCCAGCATCGATCGCCGCGAGAAAGTGTTAGCCTACAAACAAATTGACTCGCTGCGAGAATATCTGATCGTGCACCAAAGCAAGAAACGAGTGGAGCTGCATCGCAAGAACAAGCAAGGGCAGTGGGAGATTCTGGAATTCGGTCCTGGCTCCGAGATGTTGCTCGAATCACTTCCGACCGGACCATTGACGCTTTCAATCGAGGCAATTTATGAGGACGTAGACCTGCCTCCGGAGTCCGAGTGGAGAGTACGTGAGGAGACCGCAGGCGATGAGCACGACGAAGGTGGTTTGGAAAGAGAGCTGGACTGGTAGAGGAAATCCATGACAACTTGCGTTCAACGTACAATCTGCTTTTTGCTTCTAGGTGCTCTCTGGTCCTGTTGGTGGGTACTGCCGGCCGGCGCGGGGGAAACACCAACTCTTGTCGCCAGGGTCACTCTTGATCTCTCGGGCAATGTAATGGACGCCAGCGGTCGAAAGGTAGCGTACGTGGTAACCGGTCCTGCCGGCGCCGGCGATGGGGTGAGAATCAACATCGACAGCAAGGGCATCGTGACGGATACCAGCGGCAGATCCGTGGGTCGCCTCATAATCGGGGCGGCGGACACCACCAACGAGATAGCCAAGGTCCCCGTCGATGCCAATGGCAACGTCTTCGACAGAACAGTGTCGATCTTCGGGCATGTTGTTGCCGGCACCTACGGCGCAGGCCCGCAAAAACAGGTGCGCTTCGACCAGAACGGCAAAATGACCGATGCCTCCGGCGCCGTCATAGGCCAGGCAGCGGTGGTCGTGCGCGACGGATTCGTCGACAAGAAAACCCAGCTCGAAGCGCGCATCATAAAGGAGCTCAGCGCCAACCGCATCACACCGGTTCAGGCAGACAGGCTGAACAATGAAATAGAGGACGTTGCTCGCCTGGAGCAGCAGTACACTCGAGACCGCCCCCTCACAGGCGCGCAGGAGGCTTCGCTCAACGCCAAGCTGACCAGGATCTGGGGCAAGTTGTTCGAGTTCCTGAAGATGCACTGACCCGGGCTGCTACGCTTCATGCGCGACTTCCGGCATAAGAATCTGGCAGAGGCACAAGCCAACCTGAACGTTGCTCAAGACAAGCTCGCAAGCCTGACCGGGACGGCAGCTCCTCAACTGGTTCCCTCGCTCTACTCGCGATTCAGCACGCCCCTTGTGCCGCCCAGTAACTCATCTCCATTTGGTGGCACCACAATCGACGTCGACAACGGTATTGCATACGTAGAGGAAGTCTCTCGCGCGTCCGCTATCGAGGTGAGCGATCCCGTGCATCCAAGGGTCATTGGCAAAATCGACACTATGGCCGTGCCCATGTCCGTCACCGATCTTTCCGCACATGGGGATCTGCTGTATCTAGCGGCCGAACAGGTCGGCCTTTGCATCTACCGGCTTGCTGACACATCCGCGCGGCGGTGAGCTCCTCCGTTTCACGGTAGAATCAACCCGAAGGGGCAACCACATGACGGTCACCGGACAAATCTCAGCGCTGTACATCTATCCCGTCAAATCGTGCCGGGGCGTTTCTCTCGAGCGGGTGGAATGTCTACCTTCCGGGCTCAGATTTGATAGGGAATGGGTTGTCGTCTCCACAAACGGCAAGGTTTTGACACAGCGGGATAGCACGAAGATGGCTCTTATAGAAGCACACGTCTCTGGCGACGCAACGTTGACGCTGCAGGCGCCAGGAGTCTCACCGCTGGTGGTGCCGCCAGTTCAGAGACACGCTTGCAGCGTGCCTGTAGATTTGTGGGGCAATCCGCGCGCCGGCATCGATCAAGGCGATGAGGCAGCCGCATGGCTGAGCGAGTTCCTTGAGATTGAGTGCAGGCTGCTGCGCTACGACCAAGACTTTTCGGCACCGGACGAGCAACAAGGAGCTCACAATGACGGCACAGCTCTGGCGTTCGTAGACTGTTCTCCTCTGCTCGTTATCTCGGAGGAAAGCCTAGACGATCTCAATGAGCGACTCCACGAGCCAGTCCCAATGAATCGCTTCCGGCCATCGATCGTGATATCCGGCCTCGGTGCCTTTGAAGAAGATCGTGCCAAAACGCTGCGCGTGGGCTCGCTGACGCTATACTCGGCTAAGCCCTGCGCACGTTGCGTGATGACAACCATCGATCAGGAGAAGGCTGTAGCAGCGGGACCCGAACCGCTCCGCACCCTGAGCAAGTATCGCCGCGACGGCGACAAAGTACTTTTCGGTCATTACTTCACACCGGAAAACGCTGGGTTTCTTACCGTCGGTGACCAAGTACTCGCGTAGAGGATTTGCTCGGTGGTCAAGACCGCTGCATTGAACTATCCGGCAACCAAATTCGTCTTATCAAATGAGCGGTGAGGCGCAGCACTGGCGTGCACGGGTGCCTCTCAAGCTCTCCGGGAGGGGTTCACTTCCCCTGCGCTCCATCCGCTCCCACTGTAGCACGGACAGCTCGTTGAGCCGACTTCGAGGCGCGCCACCGGTCGCTTGCTTCTGTGATCACAATCGCACGTCCGTTGCACGACTTCGTGTCGCGACTCTAGCTATCCGCACACATGGCGAAACCCCAGGGATGCTATTTGATGTAGTAGACGCCGACAAATTTGTAAGGTTTCGGCCAATACAGGTCATCTGCCTCGAAACTGTCATCCTCTTAC
>DATNRD010000451.1:0-5975 GCA_036703665.1 Candidatus Obscuribacterales bacterium | reverse complement strand
ACCGCACAGTGGTCGAACCTCTGCATCGTCACGTACGAGGTGCCTCCGACCCTGGTGAGGAGTTGTCTCCCGCCGGGACTCGAGCCGGATACGCGCGACAACCGCACGTTTGCCAGCCTCGTCGGGTTGACATTCTCCGACACACGCGTGCTTGGCATAGCGTGGCCTGGCTTTGAGAATTTTCCTGAGCTCAACTTGCGCCTGTATGTGCGTCACGGGCCGGACCGGGGTGTGCTCTTCGTGCGCGAATTTGTGCCGCACCCGCTGGTGGTCTGGCTGGCGCGCGCGATCTATGACGAGCCTTACGAATGCGCACCACTTGTGGTGCGCACTGAAAACAACCAGGATACCCTCACGGTTCGATACCTGCTCGAATACCACGGGCAAGCCCACACGCTCTCCGTCACCGGCAGCCAGGCTCGGGTGGTGCCGCCGGAGCACAGTTTAGAGTACTTCCTCAAAGAACACCGCTGGGGCTTCGGCACGAGAGGCGACGGCACCCTCATGCGCTACGAGGTGCATCACCCCGTATGGGCCGTTTACCCCGTGCAGTCCTATTCGGTGCAGGTCGACTTTGCCAGAGTTTATGGGCCTCGTTGGGAGCTGCTGAACGGGGAGAAGCCCGCCTCCGTCATTCTCGCTGCCGGATCTCACATAGCCGTGTTTCCCAGATCCGTTTCACCTTAGGAGCTCGTTAGAAAAGGTTCAAAGCCAAGGGTTGCAACATGGCACCAAGTCTGGTATCGCTCGTGGGAGCGCCGGCAACGCCGGCTTTGGCAGCCGGCGTTGCCAGGAGCAGCCGCCATGATGGCGGCGCTCCCAGGCTTTTCCAACAAGCTCCCCGCCGAGCGGGTAAGCTATTAGATAAGGTGCAGGTTCGCGGGGGTGGGAGTGCGGCGCATGGCTCAATTGCGGTACATGAATACCGGCGAGCAGGCCCGGTCGCGGCTCCAGGCGGCGGGTCTATTTCTCAAGGCTGCATTCCTGGTGGTCTCAGCCTGCTGCGCTGCAGCTACCGCCTACCTCGGTGTGGGCGTGTGGCTGCAACTTCAAAACGTGCCCGACATCGCCAGCCTGGAAAGCTACGACCGCGGCGACCCCATCCAGATTTTCGACCGATACGATCACCTGATTTACAGCTTCAAGGGGGAAGAAAACAGGCGCCGGGTGACGCTCGATAATGTCTCTCCACATATGAAGGTGGCTGTGCTTGCCGCCGAAGATCACAACTTTTACCAGCACCAGGGCGTGAATCCGACCAGCGTCGTAAGAGCCTTCCTGTCCAACCTGCAGGCGCGCCGCGTCGTGGAAGGGGGCTCCACAATCACCCAGCAGCTCGTGAAAAACCTGTTCTTCGAGCAACCGAAGAGAACTCTCGAACGCAAGATAGCGGAGGCAGCAATTGCCTTCGAGCTGGAGAAGCGTTACAGCAAAGACCAGATACTGGAGATGTACTTGAATGAAGCCTACTTTGGCAACGGTGCATACGGCATCGAGCAGGCTTCCCGGTACTACTTCGCAAAGCCTGCCTCCCGGCTGAATCTGGCTGAATCGGCCTTTCTGGCCGGCCTTATCAAGTCGCCCTCGCGCCTGGGGGATCCCGCCCACCGCAATTCAGCCCTGCAGCAGCAGCTCGATGTTCTCGACCGCATGGTCAAGTATGGCTTCACCACAAGGCTGGGGGCTAACTTCGCCTCCCATCAGCCACTGGTTTTCTACGAGCGCAAAGAACAGGCCAATGTTCAGGTGATACCCAAGTACCCGTACTTCATAAGCTACGTCATCGATCTCGTCCGCCAGCGATTCAGCCCCAGTGACATGCGGCGCCATGGCTTGCGAGTCTACACGTCGCTTGATCCGGTCGCTCAGGAGATTGCCGAAAGCAGCCTCAGAAGGGGAATTGCGGCAGCTCCCGCCGGCATCACGCAAGGCGCCCTGGCGACCGTCTCGGTCAAGGACGGGTCCATCATCGCCCTGGTCGGGGGCGTGGGATCGTACGAGGAAAGTCAGTTCAATCGCGCCACGCACCCTCATACCGTGGGCTCCGCCTTCAAGCCGTTCGTATACCTTACGGCTCTCGAGCAGGGCATAATCACACAGGAAAGCTTTTTGGACGACACGCCTCTGGTGGTCAAGCAGCCCGGCTCGGCGGATTGGTCGCCGAAGAACTTCGACGGCAAGTTCCTCGGGCGCATCACCGCCCGCGATGCCCTGGTCTTCTCCCGCAACGTCTGCGCCGTCAGAGTAGCACAGATGGTGGGCATTCCCAGCATCGTCGAGACCGCCAGGCGAGCCGGCATAACCGAGCCGCTCGATGCTAATCTGTCGCTTGCTCTGGGCAGCTCGGCAGTTTCTCCGCTGGAACTGGCGGGGGCTTATGCGACGTTCGCGCGGGACGGTTTGATCATACGACCGTGGGTTCTCCGCCGGGTGGAAAACAAGCGCGGGCATGTCATCCGGGCATACGATCAACCGGTATCGCGAGCATTCGGACCGGAGGTCACCACCGAGCTTGTCGACATGCTCAGGGAGGTAGTAACCAGGGGGACGGGAACCGAGGCACGCATCCGCAATCTGTTTGTGGCGGGCAAGACCGGCACATCGGATCAAGCACGGGATCTCTGGTTTGTCGGCTTCACGCCCGATCTTGTCACGGCAATCTGGGGCGGCAACGATGCCAACCAGCCCGTTTCCGGCGCGCACGTCACGGGAGGCACGGTCATGGCCGGCATCTGGAAGTCCTACACGCAGGCACTCTACGGCAATGCCTCTCTGGCACGCAGCGGTCTTATCCGCCTGGCCGGCACTGTAGACAGGAAGCACGAGTCGAGCAGAACTGCGACCCGTGCCCCATACCTGCCGCCGTATGATGACGCTCTCGATGCCTCGTCCGGGCCTCGCCCGCAACAGCAGCATCAGGCGCCGGTGCCTCAACCGCCACCGGCCAAAGTCGTGCTCAAGAAGCAGCAAGCGCGCATGGATTTAAGTGGCTCGCCCCCGTCCAAGCACATGGACTACAGCACCCCGCCACCTCAGGACTCAATCAGGCTGCGGTTCTGACGGAACCGTAAGCAATCGATCCGAGCGCTGTCACGTTCTACAAACGTGCAACGAATCTGCAACGCGTGAGTTGCACAAGCAGCATACAGTCGCTACCGGAGAGCAGGAGGTACGCAAGATGGAGCTTGGCTACGGAGATTCTACTTATTACAGCGACGACCGTGCACTGGATACCGCTCCATCCAACACCCAAAATGCGCCCGTGCTGCTCTACCGCGACGGCTCGAGTCACCGTAACTTCGGCTCCGACCGCCTCTGCCATGCGCGTGCTGTTTTCGCTCCTGCGCCGCTGACAGCAAAGACAGAATTCCACAAATTTGCAACGACTCCTTCACGTCCGTGACATGGCTTGTGCGTAATCTGTGGGCATCTAGGACATCGGCGTGAAATGTCCGTGAGCGCAGGGACGCAATCCCAAGTGGAGGAAATACACAATGGCTTTTGAAGACTTTACTACACAAGAAGAAAGCCCTCTCGAGAACTTCGAGCGGGAATCTCAGGCCATTCTGGTCAGAGAACTTATGCTGGAGATCACTCCCACCACCACAACAAACGGTGAAGCAGCTCTTAAGGACGATGACTTCATCGAGTTCTCTCTAGAGGAAACCCAATCATTGTACGGGTTAGATGGCGACTCGATGGAATTCACCCTCGAAGAAACCGCCCCACTTTATGAGGACGCGGGCTCGTCGGGCAGCTACGACGCCCCGTCGGCGGCTGGCCAAGGCGCGGGCGAGAAGCAATCCCTCGACGTTCAATCGCTTGCTCAGCTGCTGCAGCTTGCGCAGGCCTTAGGTTACAGGCAGGAAGCACAGGCCAGGCCGGCCGCTCAACCAGCGGCATTGGCTGCTCCTGAAAGTGCAATCGCGGCTCCAGCCACAGCGCCGGCCGGTTCCCAGAGAGCACTTTCCGCAGCCGGTGGAGCAGCGCCTGCCATGGGTGGGGACTCCGCCAAACAGATGACCGAGATGCTGAAGGCCATGGGTCCCCTAGCCGAAAGTCTCGGACCGGTGCTCCAGGAAGTCCTGCCCCAGTTGATCGAGCAGATCGGACCGATGATGGAAGAAGTGGTGCCCATGATGACGGAAGCGGTCGGCGGTCTGGCATCGGCAATCTAATCGAACCAACCACAATAAAGGGAAGGAACAGACGCGACGGTGAAAGCCGTCGCGTCTGTCTTTTCTGTCGATGTCAATGTCGGCTCGGATCTCCCCTGAGGCGCGGGCGTCCCGCCTCCGGTGCAAGATACCCGCGCTCCCAGGAGACAACCTTCTACAAATCTGCAACAAATCCGCCACGACAGTTCAACACGCGATGCGTATTCTACGCAGCATCAAGGGCGTCGACGGCACGTCCGACAGCGAAAGGGACGCAATCCCTAACCGGAGGAAAAAAGACAATGGCATTTGAAGACTTTACTAACAAGGACCTATCGATCGAGTCCGCTAATTTGAGCGGCCAGCAAAATCTGTCCGGGGACATCTGGAACGAGATGCAGACTACTCAAATTGGAATCGCCAACGACAGCAGCTCGACCGTCAACACGTCGACCGACATTTGGCAGTTCAGCGCGGATGACGCCAAGTTGCTGTACGGCGAAGACTTCGGCAATTTCAATTTCCAGGGCGGTGACGTCAACGTCCAAACCGGCGACGTCCAGGTCGGCGGCGACATCAACATAGGCAACAACTCCAACAACGAGACCGAACAGACCGTCATAAACGGCGGCATCCACGAGGACAACTCCCAGCACATCGACAACAGCAACACCATCAACGGTGACGGCAACAACATCCAGGACAACGACCGTGAAACCGGCAACGGTGCCGATCGCCATCGGGACGGCGGCTATGACAGCGGCGAGTACTGCGAAGACCGTTACTGGGAAGACAACTGCGGTTACGATTATCCGGATCACCGGGGCGGCCGTGACCATGACGAGACATCCGAGGAAGAGGTCCTGGAGTGGTACAACAGCCTTCCGCCGGAACAGCAAGCGGCAGTCCTTGCCTGGCTCGCCGCTGAGCACGCCCGCAGAATGGGTCCCGGTGCGGGAGGCCCCGGATACGGTGACCCTGGCTACGGCGGTCAGCCGGGTTACGGCTACGACCCGGGTTATGGCGGTCAGCCTGGATACGGCGGTCAGCCCGGCCCTGGCGGTATGCCCTTCAACCCGATGGACCCGCTCAACATAAGAGGTCTGCTCACCTGGTACAACCAAGAGTGCGCCGGGTTCTACACCGACATGCTCATGCCCTGGATGCCCCTGGCCCAAGAAGTCGCCCCCATAGCTGGTGATTTCACGGGACACGCAGTCGGCGGAGCAGCAAAGGCCATCGTGGCAGCCTGACCGCCCGCCCAACAAGCAGAGACAAAGCCCCGGCGCGATGTGCAACCATCGCGCCGGCTGGCCTTCGGCGATTTCGACGCGAGCAGTGCCAGAGCCGAAGAGCAGGCACTTTGAACTTTTTGGCCCTCTTGACCGTTTACTTGAATGTGTTGCGCTGAGGCACCAACACAAAAGCCGCCGGGGGCGGCTTCTGGAAAGTGGGGCTCGTTATGGTCGGTACCAGCCGTGCCTCTCAAGCGTCGGTGTAGCGGTTCAACTCCGCCGGGCTCCACTTCCCCCAATATACCATGCGACATCCCCCCACCAGGCCACGCCCTACCGGGGTTCGGCACGAGCGGCGCCTTCGCTCAACTGCTTCTGAAAATCCTCGATGCGCATTTGAAAGAATCCGTCGTTTACCCCGTCCTGAAGTCCGCCGTCGGGGTCTTTCTGATCGGTTGTGACCAGCGTAACCAGACTGCGTAACTCGTCGACATGCGTGACTGCGTAGCCCTGATCACGCGTGAGCCTGTAGCGCCGTTTTTTGACAGGAACAAGACCTTCCGGCTCGGCGGGCGGGTTGTTG
>DATNRD010000450.1:0-3934 GCA_036703665.1 Candidatus Obscuribacterales bacterium | reverse complement strand
CCGCCGCCACCACCGCCAGCGGCTGCCGTAGCGCCTGCACCCTGCTCACCGATTCTGGTGTCGAGGATGCGGCTGTTGGCGGCCGTGATCTTCATGCCACGGTCGTCCATGAAGGCGTTGGCAGCGGCAAAGGCACGGATCACCGATTCCGGATGATCGACATCGCCCAACAGCAAGACCCTGTCCTGCCCGCCGACGGAGAATGCCTTGACAATGATGCGCGGGTCGATTTCACGCAGTGTCGCCTGCAGCTGCGAGTAATCCCTGGTTACCCGCACATCGACCGCCACCGAGTTGCCGGCGTCGTCCCAGATGACCAGCGTCGCCCCACCGGGAGCCTTGCCAAGAAGGACGAGCTGGTTTTCAGCCACCACCACCGGTTCGGCAATCGCCGGATCGCTGATGGAGGTCCTGACGATCTTGTTCCTCAGCTTGAAGGTGCGCGACTGGGAAACCTTGAGATCGATTACGTTGCTGGGCTTGAACTCTTCCAGCTCGACGGTGCCTGTCACCACAGGAGGTATCGGCGTCGCCGTCGTCCCTGCATCGCCCTGAGCCACGATCTGATCCGGTGCCAGCTGAGCAATGAGCTGCCGGGAGTCAACCTTGTTGTTGGCTGCTGCGGAAGAGCTCTCGTTCATGGCAACCAGCGTCGGTTGCTCCTGCGTTGAGGCGGAGGCTGTAGATTCAGACTGGTCTACATCGAGAGGCAGAGACGGATGAATCGTAAGGGCCGCCGCCGGCGCATTGGTGACAGCCGACGATCCGGACTCCTTGTTCTTCAGGAACAGCATCGCGTGCCCGCTGACGCCACTGGATACGACACCAGCTGAACCAGCGCTCCTGCTGGTCGCGCCCGGCGCCGATCTTCTGGCTACCGCAGCAGAACCGCCACTCACCACCGGCTTGCTTGCATTCACTCCGGCAAGCTTCTGCCAAATGGGAGGTGAAGCTGGTTCTGATTGTGCCGGTAGTAAGTTAGCCTGAAGTGCCAGCGAAACACTTAGGGCTAAACACAACTTGGGCTTTCTCATACAACTCTTCCTCTTTTCTAGCCTCTGTCTCCAACGCAAACCGATTTCCATACCAGTCACGCAAGAAGATTATCACGACTTTGCCCGGCATGCACGCATCTTTTCAACGCGCCAGCCGATTAAAACCAGTGAGGATGGCCACTCCTGGCGGAGGCCACTTGTTTACCCCTTGCTGATATACGCGTACCATATCCACTGATGACCGTTTCGCTAAAACCCAGTTCCGAAGCGCTATTCGTTAATCAACGTGCAATCCGGAAAGGCGCCCTCAATTCTACATCCTCATCAAAGTATGACAACCATATTTGGTGCCAGTGTTACTTAAGACCATCTTCATTGTCAAGCAAGGCGCACCAATTTCAAAGATGTCGTGGCAGGATTCTACCAGGAATTCTTCAACCCACAAGCCCTGCGGATGCAGGCAGGGAACTCGCCGTTTTATCGGACTTTCGCGGTCAGCGGGGCAGACCGGGCATCGATCATATTTAGACGGTGCGGCCGCCGACCTGTTGGCATCCGTGGCCAAGCGGACGACTGCTTGGCATCGCCCGTGGTGGCATCACTCCTGCTGACAATGATGGTACCGGTGCCCGTAACTTGTCGCCAAAGATCCGGCAACAAACAGAAGCATGACAAGCAGGGCAACTGGCAAGCGTCCCTGAGTGCCCCGGTTTCCATGCGTGTCGCCTGTACGGATCGCTCCGGCAATCTCCAGGGGCGGCCAAGCGCTCTTACTGGAAATGTAACGTTTCGGCCAAGACAGGCTACCCGCCTCGAAACTGTCATCCTGGCAAAGGATCTCGTGTCTTGAAGGCAAGCTGGTTCCTTCGGTCGTGCAGCCCGCCCTGAGCGGATGCTGTAAATGCGAAGCCAGGCTGCTGGAGCATGCGAAGGGCTCGCTCAGGACCGCTCTCGCTCCATCGTAAGAGGATGACGGTTTCCGGGTTCCATCACCTCTATGGCCGAAACCTTACCTTGAAATCGACCCCGTGGACGGGCGGCGTCTAGCGGTGCCCCGGGGCGGGGTTAAAGCTCGCCCTACAACTGCCGGCTGCCATCACCGGCAATCGATATTGCCGGGGCGCGCCTCCAATTGGCTTCGGTCACGGGCGCGAACTTTTAGCAAAGATGAGGGCTTGTCATGAGATTGCCGGCGGCGTGCTATAGTCTCAAAGAAAGATGTCCCCGTGTACGGCCTGGAGAGAGGGCTTTAGACCGTACTACAATAGGATGACGGCAAAGCAATGACAATGCCCACTTCCCAGAGAGAGACCCAAGAGTTGGCCGAAGCACACAATGATCAAGAAAAGATCCTCGTAGTCGATGATGAGGCGTCTATTCGCAGGATCCTCGAGACGCGCCTCAAGTTGGCTGGCTACAACGTAGCCACAGCTGCCGACGGGCAGGAGGCGCTCGAGCAATTCCATAGTTTCCAGCCTGACCTCGTTATCCTCGACGTCATGCTCCCCAAGATGGACGGCTACGAAGTCTGCCGGGAGATAAGAAAAACCTCCGACACGCCCATAATCATGCTGACGGCGGTGGCCGATGTGTCCAACCGCATTCAGGGACTGGAGATCGGAGCCGATGACTACGTCGTCAAGCCGTTCAGCCCCAGCGAACTGGAGGCCCGAATCAAGGCGGTCCTCAGGCGAACGGTCGAGCGTCACCAGGAAGCCGGACAGACCAAGAGCTCGAATGTCATTACCATCGGCAACCTCAAGATCGACCTCAACAAGCGTCAGGTAACGCGGAAAAACGAGCGCATCCGATTGACCGGCATGGAATTCAGCCTCCTGGAGCTTCTGGTCACCAACTCAGGCAAGCCATTCTCGAGAAGTGAAATCCTCCAGCAGGTCTGGGCATACCCGCCCGATCACCGGATAGACACAAGGGTAGTCGACGTACATATAAGCCGCCTTCGCTCGAAGCTGGAGGAAGACTCCTCCAACCCCGATCTCATCTTGACGGCGCGCGGCATCGGCTACATGTTCCAGAAAATAGGTTAGGCCGCCTCCCGGGAACGAGAGCCGGGCTAAGTGCCGGTTTTCCAGGAAGCCAGGTATTCGACCATCTCGGCCGTAAGCGCGTCGATCTCCACTCCCATTGATTTGAGCTTGAGCGAGGCAATCTCCTGGTCGACTGAATCCGGAAGCACGTGCAGTCCGGCGGCCAGCGAGCCCTGATTGCGCACCAGGTATTCCAGCGCCAGCGCCTGGTTGGCAAAGCTCATGTCCATGACGCTGGCCGGGTGTCCTTCCGCACAGGCCAGGTTGACGAGCCGTCCGTCCGCCAGCACGCAGACGCGATTGCCGCTCGGCAAGGTGTATTCCTCCATGTAAGGACGGACGTTCCGCTTGCCCCTGGACATCCTCTCCAGGGCAACCAGGTTGAGCTCCAGGTCGAAGTGTCCGGAATTGCACACAATCGCCCCGTCTTTCATCTTCTCGAAATGCGGGGCGTCGATGACGTGCCGGTTGCCCGTCACCGTTATGAAGATGTCGCCGATGGGCGCTGCTTGGGCAATCGGCATGACACGGTAGCCGTCCATCACCGCCTCCACAGCGCGCACCGGATCGACCTCGGTGACAATCACGTTGGCGCCCAGCCCCCTGGCCCGCATGGCAGCGCCCTTTCCACACCAGCCGTAGCCCAGTATGACGATGTTGCGCCCGGCCACGAGTCGATTGGTCGCGCGAATGATCCCGTCGAGTGTCGACTGTCCGGTGCCGTACCGGTTGTCGAAAAGGTGCTTGGTCTGGGAGTTGTTGACGGCGATGGACGGGAAGCCGAGCTGCCCGTCGCGCTCCATTGCCTTGAGGCGGTTGATGCCGGTGGTCGTCTCCTCGGTGGTGCCGATGATCTCCTTAATTTGATCGGGTCGCTCTTGCACCAGAGTA
>DATNRD010000449.1:0-2451 GCA_036703665.1 Candidatus Obscuribacterales bacterium | reverse complement strand
TCAGCAGAAATTGCAAACCGCGATCCCAGGTTTAACGGATCGGGATATGGAAAGGGCGGCAGTCCGTATTGATTACTGGCGTATCTCACCGTCACATGCACCGTATGTGGTGTAGCATTGGTATCAAATATCGGATCATCGAACTGCCTGCTGTCGTTGATCATGTTATGGATGCGGACATTATCCAGAACCATTGCATTCTGCAGGCTTCTACTGGTAGCTACAGCCGGATTCTGACCATAAGCCACTGCGAGGTCTCGTGCTGCACGCCTTGCGCCCTGGGACAATGAAGTCTTGATTAAATAGGCGTCGCTGACTTCGAGGACGACAAAGACGATCACCATCATAAGAGGCAGCAGAAGGCTCAGAGAAGCTGCTGCTTCGACAATGGAGACTCCGCCTTGATTTGCTCTCATTGCTTCCTCCTGCTTGCTTTTGCTCGGGTATGCGACACCGCTTACGCCGTGACCTCTTCTGCTGATGACTTGCAGGAATCATCGGCATTCTTGGGCAACTCGATAACCGGCTCTTGCCTGGACACGCGCAATCGCCTGTACTCGGCGGAGAGCGCAGACTTGCTGCGCCTTTCCCAGAGCCCTGCAGCCAGTGCTTCCTGATTCGGCTCGATTGCGGTACATTCGATTTGTGGCAGCCAGTGCGCGATGGTTGCTTCCCAGGACAGGCGGGCGGATCCTGCAACGGTGTCGCTGTTCGGCAAGGCAGCCTCGTTGCCGAACAGCGGCGATTGGTACGTGCATGACATTTTTACGGCATACTGGTCCTGGCCTCGTAGAAACCAGTGCACCGACGCACGTTTGTTTCCGTCACGCATGCGCGCCAGCGGGCTTTGCATCGAGTGGACCATGATCCAAAAATCATGTTCCTCTTTCAGGCATTTGCATTCACGTTCTTCCCGGCGGAGCCTCATATTTACCAGACGGCACCAGTCGCTGCCATCGAGCGGCAACCTCCCTTGCCCAAGGCAAGCGCAAAGGAGAATCTGGTGGCGGTAAGTCGCTATGAGGGCACTGACGATATCTGGCATGATGTCGACCTCCTGGTCGGTCCGAACGGTACAGCACCTGCTTTACTTGAGGGCAACACCTACCCCTGCCGGAGCAGCATAGTAGGGTCCGCGCTCCAGGTTTTGTGAAAGTGCGATGGCAGCAGCCACCTTCACCAGACTATTCAGGAGTGTACGATCGGAGCCCTCTCTGGAGGCACGGAGCTGCGCCAGCAGCGGATGTCTGGTAAGCGCATCCACCATGGAGAAATCGCTCAGCGCGATAACTGTGCCTTGTGCGGCAGACTGGAAGCGCATTCTGCGATGGGCGACGCTGTCTGGCCGCATCATTAGCCGTTTGGCATCGATCTGCCGGCCGAGGAGATAGTCCACCTGTTCGCCGGGATTGAGGGCCACGCAGGTCGAGCCGAATACGAGGCGAGCACCACCTGGTTTGCGATCGTTGAGATTCATCAGCCGCGTAAGCGTGTCGTCGGCCGAGACGATGGCAATGGTTCCCCGGCTCAACATAACTGTGCTGAGTGGGGTCGTAATGGCCATGTCTCGTTGAGCAGCCAGCAGAACTGTCCCAGCGGGAAGGTCGAAGACGTCCTTGCCGGTCGAGTGGAAATTCGTGCCGGGCGTCATCCAGATACGTTGAATATGTTCGCGGATACGGTCTCCGTTACCGTAGCCCTTGACGTTCCCCATCAGCAGCTGGTTGTAGCTGCTGGGGCAGGAGTCGCAAATCTCACGATCAGGCGCCAGTGCGCCTTGACCTGCCGGCGCGATTCCCCGGGTGCCCAGCCCCATGGCCACCTGAACCACCTTCTGCGGAGAGCCCGACAGGACAGCGCGGTTCCGGTCGGTGCTGCCCGCGTCCAGCCGTCCCACGCGCGGGGGCAAGGCCGCCAGACCATACTGCTTCTCCTCATACTTGCGCATTGGCCAGGTAATGCGCTCAAAGCGGCATTGCAGGATCATGCTGCGGGCCATTAGATCTGCAATCGGGACTCTTGCCTGCATGACAAAATAGCTGGCCCGTTTCTTAGCAGTAATGTTTGCTCGTTTGACGCCATCGTCGGCCTCGAGCGCAGCCCGGCCGAGCTTGCGATTGCTGATGACCGCCTGCTCGGTGGCGCGCAGGGCGAAGAATTGACGTCCGGCCACACGCACGACCACACCGGTGTCTTCTGGCGCATCGACGACGGTGACGTCAGTGAGTTTGATGTCGTCAGTGCGAATCAGTGCCGCTACGTCCGGGTCCAATAATACTTCTGCGACCGCTGTCTGGATGCGCAGACCTCTTTTGCCTGAGGTAGCCAGCATCTGCCCGTTGCCCAGTTCGACGGCGCCGCTTTCGGCCAGCTTGAAACGCGAGCCTGGAGTCGCCTGCAGGTAAGTATCGCGTTCCCGCTCGATATAGAACCCCTGGCACGTTGCATTCG
>DATNRD010000448.1:0-7078 GCA_036703665.1 Candidatus Obscuribacterales bacterium | reverse complement strand
GTTCTGGACCGGTGCTCGCGACCAGTCGTCCGTTCGGGAGAGTCTGTTGAGGGACGCCCTGCCGGACATTCGTTCGGGCTACGTGCTGGATCTGCTCTCCGATACGGAGCGGCTGGAGTTCGCCCCGCCCAGCGTGTTGATTTCCGGTGGCCACCGCCATCATCGCTCGTCCGATGGGGCTGCCGTTGTGCAGTCCCGACCGGGCGCTGTGCCCGCCACATAGCAGATCAGGCATTTTCGACCGAACCCGGTCCCGTTGCAAGCGGGGCACCGGGACCGGGCGGAGTGTAAAATGGGTGAAGCGCACCACATTTTACCGGTTGCTGCAACCCGATGATGAGAGTTGTGCTGGTGTCACGGGAACCTGGTAGGGGCGCCCCGGGGCTGTACCGGCGACAGGTCGCTATCTGGAGGGGGCGGCATCCAGCAGGGCGGTACCGCTGCTGTTGGGCAACCTGCGTGCTGACCCGGATGAGGACAATCGCAGCGGTGTCACAGTGGCCTGTAAATCTGCCCCCGTCGACGCAACAATAGAATTGCGAAACGACTTATTGTTCAATGTTTGACAGCTCCCCAGCAAGCTTGCCAGTGATCATGAAACATACCCTGAGAATCATTCCTTTGATCGCGGTCCTGAGTGTCGCATTCGGCTTAGCGTGCCAGGTTTCAGGACAAGCCAGTGGGCAGGTCGATCCGGGTCGATCTGCAGGGCTGCCGGCTGCGGCCTCGCCTGCAAGGGAGGCACTGGCAGCCCGCCCGGAGAGTTCTGCGCCTGCCGCCGAGCTTCAGTGGCAAACCGACCTTTCGGCGGCACGTGAGAAGGCAAGGTCTTCCGGCAAGCTAATTTTCATCGATCTCTACACTGACTGGTGCGGCTGGTGCAAGAGGCTCGATCGCGATACTTACAGTGACGCTGCTGTTCAAGAGTTTCTCAATGGAAAGTTCGTGCTGGTGAAGCTCGACGGTGAGGATGGCGGTCAGGGGGAGGCGGCGGTCAAGAGATATGGGGTGGATGGCTATCCCTGCCTGATTGTGCTGGATCCTGCATCCGATGCCTTCGCCATCCATACGGGTTATTTGCGTCCACCCGAATTTCGCGGGCGCATCACTGAGCTCATCAACGAGCTGAGCCCGACAAGCAAGTTGCTGAAGTCAGCCGCCTCTCTCTGGCAGAGCAAGGGACCGGCGGCGGCGGAGAAGGTCTATAAGGAAGCGTGGAGCCAGGTCAAGCAGCTCAAGAAAGCAGACGGCGCCTATGTTCAGGCCGTCAGCGAGCTGGGCGAGTTTTACGTTCAGACCGGCCGGTTTGCTGAGGCGGAGCGCCTCCTCAGCGAGGCGATAGAGCGCGGCAAGACCACGCAGGGATTCGCGCGGCTCGATCTCGCGGCTCTGCAAGCACAGCTCGGAGTCTGCAGGCTCGAAGCGTCACAATACAGGGAAGCCGTCGGCTCGCTGCAGGCAGCGCTGGCTCTTGTCGACCCGGCGAAGGAGCCGCCGCTGGCCGTGCTTATTCGACAGAATTTGGGCAGCGCATTCGAGCGCGACGGACAGAAGAATGAGGCTGAGCAGGAGTATAAGGCGGCACTGGAGCTGGCCACGGCCAAGGGCGCACCACCGGCGGTGATCACCGACCTGGCTGGTGACTACGCAACTTACCTGCGTGAGTGCGGGCGCCTGTCCGATGCCGAGAAGGAGTATGAGCGCGGGCTGAAGGCCGTCGGTCCGGGCAGCAGGCTGGCACCGCTTCGGCTGACGGCCGGCTTGGCGATTGTCAGAGCCCGTCAGGGGCGCAAGGCTGAAGCCGAGCAGTTGTGCGCGCAAACCAAGCGGGTCTTTGACGTTGTCTCTCGCTTCTCGCGCCGGTCGGTGGACGGTAAGTTGCAGGCTGCATACGCGGCGCGGGCGATCGGGCAATGCTGCGGAGAGTTAGGCGATGTCGAAGGGGCGGACCTCTTCTATAAACGTGCCATGAGCCTGGATGACGAAGTGCGCGGGATGAACAACCCTGGCTATTTGTCCGATCACACCGAGCTCGCTGATGTCTATCTTAAGGCAGGTCAGAAGTCGATGGCCGAGCATTACTACGCCCTGGCCTTGAGGATTGCCACCAACATTTACGGAAGCCAGCACTGGGAGACAGCACGAATCGAAAAACTGCTGGCGCAAGCACGCACGCAATAGGCGAGCGAGATTCTTCGACGGTAAGTATTCGGCCAGTGCGGTACTCTGAGCACCGAATTGTCATCTTGAGCATCTGGAGCAAAGCGAGAGCGGCGAAGGATCTTCTTGCGCAGAAACGAGATCCTTCGCGCTGCGCGCTCACGATGACACTTTCGTGCTGCGCGCTCAGGATGACAATCTCGCGCTGCGCGCTCAGGATGACAACCTCGCGCTGGGCGCTCAGGATGACAACCTCGCGCTGGGCGCTCAGGATGGCAATTTCGAGGTGGGCGATCTGTTGTGGCCGACTGCTTCCTTCTGCCGTAAGTGTTCAGTGCTGAGCATTCCCCGCCTGTCATTCTGAGGAGCCCCATTCCTTGTCTGTCATTCTGAGGAGGCCCATTCCTTGCCTGTCATTCTGAGGAGCCCCCGCCGGGGGCGACGAAGAATCTCTCACAGCAGCGCCTGTAGGTCAGAGATTCTTCGCCTCGCCTTGCTCGGCTCAGAATGACATTGCGGAGACGTCCTTGAGTGAATCCTTACCCTTTGTCGCTCGCCTTACAACGTCAGGCACGAGCCAACGGCGGACTCAGTTCCTAATGGTTACCCAACTCGCGCGCCGCTTCGCTTATGCTGGTTTGGCCGGCCCTGATCCGCTTCTGAGCGGACAGCGCATCAGCCAGAGCCTGAGGAGTAAGAATCTTAAGGCGCAGCAACGCGTGACCTAGCGGAATGCTGTCCGTCAAGCACATGCTCAGGGCCCGCCAGAGATCATCCTGCGTCACCAGTCCGGCGGCCCGAAGCAGCTCGCCGAGCCTGGAGCTCTCCGCGCACGCGTCACTGGCGCCCAGTTGCTTTAAGGCATCGTCGAGGCAGACGCCGTCGTTGCAGACAAGCCGAATAGCACCGACAGCCATGTCCAGGGATACAGCCCCGTCGGCCAGCAGAGCTTGCACTTCCACGACCGAAAGAAGTTGATGGTCCGTGAGCTTGCCCAGCTGCACCAGTGTTTGCCCGAGTCTCTGGCCGATGGTTCCGGCAATTTCCAGGTGCTCCCGAATCTCCTCCGGCGATAGAATGCCGGCTCTGGCGAGCAGCTCCCCTATCCTGATTGGCTCGGTGTCGTTACCCATGGGTGGCTCCACTACTGGTTTGTCGCCTTTACAATTTGCGCGAGCGAATCGAGAGAATCCTCGAGTTCCTCCATTGATTGAAAGCGGTTCTCCGGGTTCTTTGCCATACACTTAAGAATGATGGCTTCGATCCGCTCGCAAAGATCGCTATCGACAATGACGCTACTGAGGGGTTCCGGCCTGGAGTGCATGTGCTTGAAAAAGATATCATAGGCGGTGGCACCGACGAAGGGCGGATGCCCGGTGAGGGTCTCGTACATCACGCACCCCATGGAATAAATGTCCGAGCGCGCGTCGAGCTGTTTGCCCAGACAGTGCTCCGGACTCATGTAAGGGGGGCTGCCGAACAGCTGGCCGCTGCGCGTAATGCGGAGTTCTTCCTGCCCCGGCTGCGGTAGCACCTTCGCAATTCCGAAATCAACTATCTTAACCACGTCCTCCCGGTCGCCTTCCCTTACCAGCATGATGTTGCTGGGCTTGAGATCACGGTGGATTATCCCTTTGCTGTGAGCATGTCCGACAGCACTGCAGGTGGCCGACCAGATCGGCAGCGCCCGGCGGAGCTCGATTCCCTTCTGGCGGTCCAGCACCTGCGCAAGAGATACCCCCTCCAGGTAGTCCATCACAAAGTACATGCGACCCTCGTGGGTTACTCCGTAATCGTGCATGGCGACGACATTGGGGTGGCTCAAGGTCGCCACCGCCTTGGCTTCTTGCTCGAATCGGAGGATAATTTCTTCGTCTCCCCGGTGTCGGGGCTGCATCATTTTCAGGGCCAGCAATTTGTCTGAGGACCTGTCTCGCACCTGATAGACGAAGCTCATGCCACCACCGCCGATGACGGAGAGAACCTCATAGCGATCGCCTACGCTCTTGCCGACCAGGTCGTCGGCCTCCAGCTGGCGAACGGAAACGGTAGAGCTGTCGAAGCGAGAGCGCTGAATCTTCTGCGATATGAAGTGCCGCACCCTTTCGGCCGGGTCGTTGCTCTCGTCAACCAGCACCGGAGTCCTGTCAGTCGAATAAGGCGTGCCGACACGGCCTGATGGTGCCTGCTGCGGCGCCGATGCTGCAATCTGGCGTAGCTGCTGCACTGCCTCGTCGCGGCCGAGTTGTCCGGCTCGGATTTTTCTTTGCAGTGAAAGCGCCGCGGCCACGATGTCAGGACGGACGACGCGCGCATGCACGAGCGTCTGTCCCAGCGGCATGCAGGTCTGGAAGCTTACGGAGATCGCGTCGATAAGCTGAGAGGGCGAAACGATCTGCGCACCGAGCAGCAGCTCGCCGAGGCGGCAGGTGGGAGCTGCGCCTGCTTTGGCGTCGCAAGTCTCTCCGAAGTCCCGTTCGTCCCGGCAGATGGCCTGGAGCGAGGCTACTCCTGACTCGAGGGGAAGGACGCCATCGAGAATCATCGACTGGATTTGTATGGCGCATACCAGCTCGTACTTCGTCAAATCCCCGGACTCCAGCAGAATTTGCCCGAGCGGTTGCCCGATGACCTTGGCCAGCTCGAGCCTGTTTTCGAGCTGCTCGGAGGTCAGCACCCCGCTTTTGACGAGCAGCTCTCCGATTCTGAGTGGTCCCGGGCTATCGTCCATCGTCAGTCCTCAGGACACTGGACGTGCTTTGAAGTCGGAGGTCCTGCAGGTACCCCCGAGCAGATTTGATTCCGATCGGTCAGACAGGCGCACCACCCTGCTTTATACCCCTAAGGTCAGACAGGTAATCGCCTGCTGCCCAATGCACGGAGGCATTCGCAGTCCTGGCGCCACAGCATGCTAGAATTCCTTCGCCAATCTCGGGGGTGCGTGACATGACTATCAGTTCTCCTCCAGCAAAAACTCTGACCGAAAGTCAGCGGGAACAGTACAGGGACCAGGGATTCATCCTGGTCAAGGGTGTCCTGAGCGCAGAGCGAATCGATGCGTATAAATCGAGGGCGCGCGAATTTGCGCACGGCAGCATGCCACCCGGCTCGGAGAAAATGGTGATCAAAGATGTGCGCGTGGCAAAGGGACTGGTCAAGCCCGATGATCCCGAGAAGGGCTTGTGGAAGTTCATGAATCCTGATCAGTACGATCCTCTCTTCGCGGCCTATCCATCGCAGCCGGCGCTGCTGGATGTAGTGCAGGACTTGATCGGACCGGATATAAAAGCATTTCTTGTCATGTTCATCTACAAGCCGCCGTCGCTCGACTTCGTGCACCCCTATCACCAGGATGCCTATTATTTTTACTTCGAGCCGCACGACGACTGTCTCGGTACCTGGCTGGCTCTGGACCGCACCGGGCCCGACAACGGCACGATCTCAGTAATACCGGGATCGCACAAGTGGGGGCTGCTGCCTCACAGCGAGCAGGAAGGCAACTCGAAGATCTTCGGTGTGCAGGGCTATGATGGTCACCCTGATGAAGTCACGCTCGACCTCGATCCCGGGGATTGCCTGTTTTTCCATTCACGGCTGCTCCACAAGACAGGCTCCAATACCACAAGCGATCGGCACCGCCGCGTGATGACGGTTCACTACGCCAGCTCTCGCTGCAGGCCTGCAGGAGTCAATCCATACGAGCCGATCCAGTTTCGCCTTGTGCGCGGTCAAAGCTACGACGGCTGTATCTAGCCCCGCTGCCGATCACTTTGCGACGGATTGGGTTCGCACCCCTGGGAGCGCAGGCGGTTTCGTTGCAAGCGCTCCGTCGCAACTCCCCGCTGCTCCTCCGCGCGACAAGACGCTCGGCGGCCACCGCCGGCTTCGCCGGCTGGCTTCGTCGCTTCGTGACTTCGCATCCAGCAATTGCTCCGGAGGCCCGGAAGCTCGCCTCCTGCGCTCTGGCGCTGTTGCCTCGCTGTACGCCCTCTCGAAAGCGGGCAGGATGCCCGCGCCCCCAGGTTAACTGGACGGCATTGCATCTAGCCCGAGAGCACTGGCCTGCATGTTTACACCTGAACGAGCGTCGATCCCAGAAGGTTGCCGCCAAGCGTTGGATGTCCGACGCGCTTGTCGCCCACGACGTTGATGATGGATGGTTTGCCCGACTCGAGCGCCCTTTCCAGAGCCGGTTTGAAATCATCAGGGTGCTCCACGTGCTCGCCGTGGCAGCCCAGCTCCGCAAAGATTCTGTCATAGCGAATGCCGGAGAGCATGTCGAACGGGTCGGTTCGTCCCTTGAGCACCGGCATCTGATCGAAGCTGGGGCCCCAGGAGCTGTTGTTCCAGAGAACGGCAACGACAGGCAAGCCGTAGCGAGCGGCGGTCTCCATGTCGAAGCCACCAATACCGATACCACCATCACCAATGACCGTGACGACACGACGCAAGGGCGCCGCCAACTGCGCACCGATGGCCATGCCGATCCCGTGTCCGACGGGAGCCAGCGGACCGGCATCGAGAACTTGACCGGGAAAGCGCGCTTCGAACCAGTGGCTCATGTAACCGGACATCGTAAAGCTGTCGATGACGAGCGTGCCATTCCTGTCCAGCACCTGCACGAGATCGCGAGCCACGCGATCGGGGTGAATCGGCACGGCATCATGCGTGCTTTCTTCGCGCTCGGTGATCAGCCGAGCAAAGTTCTTCCGGGCTTCAGCTACCTCCTGCAGCCATTTGGATTGCGACCTGCCGGCAAAATCTGCTTGCCGCTCCCGTGCTTTGTCGATCAGCTGACGGAGAACGAGTTTGGGATCGCCGACAACGACAACGTCGGCGGGCACGTGCAAGCCGAGTCGCGCCGGTACAGAATCGATTTGCACGTATGTGGCCTTATCGCTCCAGGTCGGGGGTTGGC
>DATNRD010000447.1:0-5891 GCA_036703665.1 Candidatus Obscuribacterales bacterium | reverse complement strand
TGCCCATCATTGCGGCGTCCGGCTTGCTCAATCAGCCCGTTGAGGTCCCATGGTGGGGTGGGCGACGTCTGATTCTTACCGCCTAAACCTTGCCAAGCGATATGTTAGGTAATTTCCCTTTCGTGGAAATTCAGGCTAGCGCCTCTATCGCGCCTGACCGGTTGAGTATGGAGAGCACACCAGCGCTGGTGATACTGAGGGCTCCGCTCAATGCGCTAATGAGACCGGAGTTGATTAATGCCGGGGTGTTGATGTTCAAAGCCTGCTGCGCAATGAGCTGGGCGCCAGCCAGGTTTTGCAACTGGCCGACGACACTCAAGTCGGCATTTCCAGAGCTGAATATTGTGCCTTGATTGGCGAGGTTGCTGGCGGTTATCCTCAGGTTTCCTGAGCTTGAAATTACACCGGTGTTGAGGATGTTGTGGATAGCGACGAGGGAAAGGTTCAGCTTTGTCAGCGCGTTAGAAAAGCCAGGAAGACCACCTTCCGGTAGGATTGTCGTCAACAATGCACCGGTCAGGTTCTGAATGTTGCTTGCTTGAAATACCGCAGTTTTTACCTGGTTGCTAGTGGAAATACCGTAGATGGTGCCGCTATTTACCAAATTGCCCAGCACGCCAGTTGTCTGGTTGAGTCCAAAATCATGCACGGCGGTGACTCCCTGTGGGAGGACCAGGTTGGTTACCGCTCGATTGAGTTCGCCGGTGAGATTGAGGGATCCGCCTATTGCCGTACCCAGGGCACTCAGTTGCAGGGTCTGCTGGCCGGTGCTGAGGACCTGGTGGAGAGCGACGTGCTCGGCAGCCGTGAGTGCGTCGCCGGGGTTGATGACGCGGCTCTGACCGCCGACGTTGATGGTGGTGGGCTGAAAGTTTTCGTGGTGGTCGGGTGTGAAGGTGCGTTCGGTGGAGGTGAGATCCAGGTGGGCTGTGACTGTGCCGCCAGCATCGTGGTGGTCGGCGATGACCGTTGTTGACCTAGATCCTACAACGTCATGCGCCCATAGCTGGAGGGGCGCTGTCAACTGCAGGCTCAAAAGCACTGCTAGAGCACGGATAAATAGACGAAACACCCCTCGGTCCCACCCAGAAACTAAGTTACTTATGCCCACCCCTAAGGCCACTTAAACCTATATATTTATGGCCTCAGCTAGTTTTTCACTAGTTATTAAGTGCTTATCTTCCACTGACCCCAAAAAGGGGATGAGTCTAGATAACCCAGTCCAACCGGCTGGGGATGGGCCGGTAACGTTTCGGCCAAGACAGGTCACCCGCCTCGAAACTGTCACCCTGGCGAAGGATCTCGTGTCGGCAAGATAGTTCCTTCGGTCGCGCAGCCTGCCCTGAGCGGATGCTGTGAATGCGAAGCCAGGCTGCTGGAGCATGCGAAGGGCTCCCTCAGGACCGCTTTCGCTCCGCTCAAGCTCCTCAGGATGACAGTTTCCGGGTTCGATCACCTGTGCTGGCCGAAACCTTACCCTGCTTGTGATGCGCGATGCCCGGTCAGACAACTTGGGCCGAAGTCGTGTCTTCATTGCACCGGATACGGTACTGTATGCGGTGCGCGGTATCGCAGGAGCTACTACATATGGTATCATCCGCTTCCATTGATCGGATGGCGCACCATTTGCAGTATTAGCCTGGCGGCTGAGCAATTTTGAAAGACCGCAACCACTCGCCCGCAGTCCCTTGGCTAGGCTGCGCTGGCAGGACGTTGGGGCTTCCATGTGACTTGGCAAACCCCGCCTTTGCATTGTGTCGACTTGCGCTGCTTGTGGGACTCAACCGCGGCGTCCCGCTCCGGCACATGCTGCGCTTGGCGGCGCTGTACCGGCTCTTTTCCGCTCTTGTAGACTGCCATGGCGTGCTTCCTTTCGAATACCTGTAACCCTTGAAGTGCCCAGATGATAAATCCAGGAAAGTACCAGGTCGATTGGGGATTGTCCCACTGCAATCGTGTCTTTCCCATACCCCACAAAGGCAGGGCGGGAAAGCCCAGAACCGTGAAGCGGTGCCCTTCCAGCAGCAGGGTTCGTCGGGGCCCAGTTGCCTCCATGCAGCCTACAATGCTCGACCTGAAAGATCGAATGGTCAGCGTGGGAGGCCATATGATGCCCCTCGACAATGCTGTTTCATACGTTGTCTGCGGCACGCTGTCCGTGTTCCGCCGACCGCCCAAGAACGGGACCGATGGATGCAGGTAGAATCCGGCGATTCCCGTACTCCTCGCTTGCCATCGGCGCCGGGTTTGCAAGGGCGGCATGACTTGTAGTCTGTCCAACTGTCGAGGATTGGCGCATCAAGCCAATCGCTAAGGATGAACGCTGGCTGGCATCTTGATATGTATTCGCTCTTTTGATAGTATGGAATATGAATTCTGATTTCATACTTAGAAAATGCCATGAAGCGGGTCAAGACAGCAAAAGCGGTTGTAGCCGAAAGAGGACAAGTCACCATCCCAAAGGTGATAAGGGATAAGCTCGGCATTCGTCCTGGCGTTGTTCTTAGCTTTGAGCTGCGAGACAACACAATCATTGTCAGCAAGGACCTCACCAGCGATCCAATCGGAAGCATCTATGGCTGCCTAAAAGGAGCAACTAGCTATTCCTCAACAGATGAGTACATGACGGAAATCCGCGGGGCTGCCGAATGATTACCGCGGTCGATACAAACATCCTGGTAGACATTTTTTTGGATGATAGGACGTTTGGAAGAGCGTCAGCCGATAAGTTAAGGGTGTGTCTCGAGGAGGGCGCGCTGGTCGTCTGCGGAGTTGTCTTTGTCGAAACAGCTCCGCTATTCCCGTCAGTTGAAGCATGCCTTAAGACGCTGGCTGCGCTCGGTATCAGGCACACTCCGATTGCGCTCGACTCATATACGGTCGCGGCGTCCGCGTGGCGCGCATACCGTCAGAGCGGAGGCGGGCACAACCGCATGGTGGCAGACTTTCTCATAGGAGCTCACGCGCTGGTTGAATGCGACCGGCTGCTTACTCGTGACCGAGGTTTTTATCGACAGTACTTCCAGAGGCTTCGGGTAGTTGACCCATCGGGTTGTTGACGTTTAAGGCCTCATTGGCGTGACCCAGGGAACCCACCGAGGGCGGGGCCGTCGAAAACTTTGTAAGGGTACTTTTGTTCGGTGGTTGGCCCGGTGCGCACGCAGGGACGGGGCGGGAGGACCAGCCTATGAACAGATCGCAGAATTTGTTGGCCGGCTTCGTAATGGCTGCGGCAGTGGCTGCCAGCACAGCGGCAGTGCCAGCGGCAGACAACCTTACCGGCAGCACCGTCGCCGGTGAAGATAGCCGCTCGGCGACCACCACAAGCCAGACCTCCGCATCCGATGCCAGGCGACTGGCTGCCGCAGTCAATCAGATCCCGGGAGCCCGTCTTAACCCGCAGGACATGGAACTGGAACAGAAGGGAGGGTTCCCGAACCCGATTGGTTGGTTGTTCAAGCCGATCACGCAGTTGCAAAAGCAGAGTATCAGGCTTCAGCAACAAATCATGAAACTGGAGGGCCCGATTGCTTCCATGCAGCCGACAATGCTGGGTTTGCGCGATCAGATGGTGAGCGTGCAAACCCACATGAACAAAGTGGAAGGCCGCATGCATAGGGTCGAGAACCAGATGAAGAATGTGGAAGGCAGCATGACGGAAGTCAAGGCTGACGTGGAAAAAATGCGCCAGCTTCTCAACCGTCTGGAAGGCCCGATCACACGTTTGGAAAGACCAATCAAGGATCTAAAGGAACCTGTTGTCGGACTTCAACAACCGATAAGTAGTGTTCACAGGCAGATAACGGAGCTGCAGGGTCAGATCGACGGGGTCAAACAGGAGATCCGGACCACGTCCAACTTCATGCTGCTTGCCATGTTAATGGCCGCCTTGCTTGTCGCGGTCGGTACGCCAGTAGCTGGACTGCTTGTGTGGTGGAACCGAAGGAAGCTGTTCGGTACCAAAGTGACCAGAGAATGAGGCTTGGGACCATTGCGGCCGCTGCAGCGACACGGGGCTTTCGCCGCCTTGCCATGCACAACCGTGAAGTCACGCGTGCTGCTGGCGTCACGGACCGAGGCCCGGTCGTTTATAGCAGCACGTCTGCGTATGTCTGCTCGTCGAAGCCGACAAGCAAGGTTCGTCCACACCTGAGAGTGGGAGCGCGAAGATTGCCCGTCGGTCCCAGAAGCACAAGGGCGATTTTTTCCTCGTTCGGCTTCTCCCTCTTGAGGTCCAGGTGCACCACCTGATTGCCTTTGCTGCTGAATATATGGTCCACTTGAAAGGCCAGCTCGAGCGCTGCTTGCCGATCCATTGGAGTTTTCCGGGCGTCTATGACGGTGGCTGCCTTCAAGTCATTTCGCGCAAGAAACTCTTGCGCCCGCTCGCAGGTCTTTCAACCGTGGCGATGGTACATCCAATCGAACTCGACCATGATCTACCCCTTGTATTTAAGGTTGCCGGGCGGAACACGACAATCCGCAGGTGGATTCCCGGAGCGCGTCCTGTCGTAGTTGTTGTTCGGCTCCACGCGCCGTGCCGGTCCAACGGACAAAACCCCAACTACCGGCGTGCCACCCGGCTGATTGAATCAGTGACCATGATACCCCAGTGTAACCAGCAGGCAAGGCCCGCCGGCGATCACATTAAGCCCCCGTTGCCTGGCTCGCTCCACAGCGGGCCAGCTCTCGGCGCCAGGCTGCATCCAGATGTTCTTCACACCGACGGCGATGGCTTCATCGACGATGATGTCAGTCACCGGCGGTGGTGTGATGACCGAGATCGATTCGACCGCCTCCGGCAACGCGGCGAGGTTGGGGAACGCCGGATTTCCCAGTACCGTAGCGGTATTGGGATTGACCGGGTAGGCCTTCATGTTGTTTTGCAGGTAGCAGACGTAGCACCTGTGTCCGTACTTGCCGGGATCGTCGCTTGCTCCGACGACGGCAAACGACGGTGCTGAAAGAAAAGCGCGGATCTGGGATTCCAGTGTTGGCAAGTGGTGCCTCGTGGATTCAAGGTCGACGCATTAAATCATGTCACATGGTAGAGTGCCTTGCATATATTATTGCTGTCCACGTTTACAAGCGGAACGCTCGACCGCCGCATCAAGTCCGGGCAGGGAGGGAGCATGTGGGAGAAACCTACATATGAAATCATCGACACTTGTGCCGAAGTCACCGCGTATGTCTACAAGCGCTGAGCGTGCCGCGGTCGTCGCGGGACTCGGCTTGCAAGCGCCGAAGATTGTCTTAGTGTGAAGCTGATATTACTCGGCACCGCCGCAGGCGGTGGGTATCCTCAATGGAACTGCGCGTGCGCTGTTTGCGAGCTGGGGCGCCAGCGGTCGATCTGCAGGTCGCATGCTAGCCTGGCCGTTTCAGGCACAGGTAGCAAGTGGTACCTGGTTAACGCCACGCCGGATGTGTGCAGCCAGATTGGCAGGCACAAGGAGCTGCGGCCGGGGCCGCAGCCCAGGGAGACGCCGGTGCAGGGCATATTGCTTACGGATGCGGAACTGGATCACACGATTGGCTTGCTCCTGCTGCGCGAGGGGACGCCGCTGACGGTGTACGCGCCTGCCGCGGCCCTGCAGGCTCTGGCAACGAGCTTCCCCGTCCGCACTATGCTGGAAAACTACGCCAGCCACTCCTGGGTCGAGGTGACATGCGGTGATGTGTTTTATATCGATGACGGCTCCGTTGCCGTTACCGCCTTTGCAACCGGAAACAAAAAGCCCCGATATGCTGATGCTTCGTGCCGCGAATCTGTTTGGACCGTGGGCTACAGGTTCGAGGACCGGCGCAGCGGTGGTGTTGCCGTGTACGCTCCGGCTATCGAGGAATGGAACGCTGCCCTGGACTCGGCATTGCGCGGTGCTGATTGCATC
>DATNRD010000446.1:0-5691 GCA_036703665.1 Candidatus Obscuribacterales bacterium | reverse complement strand
TTTCGGTGGTGGCTTCCCCGGCGGCGGCTTCCCGGGCGGCGGCTTCCCCGGTGGTCCGGGCGGCTTCCCCGGCGGTCCCGGCGGCGGCTTCCCCGGCGGTCCCGGCGGCGGCTTCCCGGGCGGCTTCGGCTTCGGATTCGGCATGTAGCCTCATGGCCGGGCCGGCATCCCGCCCACGATCGTGCTAGGGCGTGCGCCGTATCGACGGAATGTTTCGCGCCCGTCCGGGCGCAGCAGGGGAGCTCCCCTGCGACAGAACCCGAGGCACCGGCTGAATTGTTGCTGTAGGGGCGTGGCGCAGCACCGCGGGGCCCCGCCCCATCCGGTCACCTGCTGCAACACAAACAAGATATATGGCGGCACAAGGCAGTTCGTCCTGGCATGGCATGCATCAAGATGCGGCACCATATGTGGTGCCAGCTTCGGGCACCGCTCTCGCGCTTGAGATCAGGACCAGACCAAAAGAGACACTCGGCTTAACCGGACCTCACAGCCCGGATAAACTTTCGTGACATGCCGGCGGAAAGGAACTATATTTTATGGGATTGCAAGCCTTCACCCCAAGGAGAGAGCGATGTTCCAGGTGATATCGACCGACCGCGCGCCCAGGGCGATCGGTCCATATTCTCAAGCGGTCATGGCCAACGGGTTTATCTTCATCTCCGGACAGATTCCCATCGATCCCAACACCGGGCAGCTGGTTGTTGGATCCATAGCGGAGCAGACCCGCACCGTCATGAACAATCTCTATGCCATACTGCAGGCGGCCGGCTCGGATTTATCGCGCGTCGTCAAAACGACGGTTTACTTGAAAGACATGCACGACTTCGACGAGATGAATCGCGCTTATTCGGAGTTTTTTCCGGGGCCCAAGCCGACCAGGGCAACCGTCCAGGTGGCAAGGTTGCCCAGGGACGTTAGTATAGAGATTGACGCCATCGCCGTCGGATAACCACCGCATACGCCTTGACAGTCTCCTTCACTGCCCTGCAAGTAGCCGCTTTGATCGTCGTGGCGATCGCGGCCGTGCACGACCTTAAGACCTCCAGAATTCCCAACTGGCTGACCTTCGGCTCGGCTGCCCTGGCGCTGGTGATGCGCGCGTTTGAAGGTGGAGCCGTAGAAGCAGCCTGGGGAGCGGCTGGCTGGCTTGCCGGCGCCCTGCTTTCCATTGCCATCAAGCTCCTGCCCGTGTGGCTTGGCATTTACAAGCTCGAGAAGCTCCCAATAGGTTTCGGCGACACCAAGCTGCTGGCTGCCGTGGGCGCCTTTCTCGGCCCTGCCGTCATGCTTATCGTGTTCTTCTACTTCTGCCTTTGCTACGGCGGCCTGTCTACCGTGCAGATGGCGCGCGTCATTCCCTGGCGCCAGCTCGGCGCCGGCTTTATGCTGCTCAAAGACGTCAGCGCCGCCCGGGTCATCGACATTAAGAAGCTGAGGAGCACGGGCAAGACGAGGATCCCTATCGGTCCGGCGATTGCTGCCGCTACGCTTCTAGCCATCCTTCTCGAGAAGCCGACGCTCACGTTCTTCGCAGGCGGTTAACCGGCTACCCATCAACTACCTCCAGGCGATCACCGACCTGCGTCCCGCTTGCCGCCACCCTGCCGGCCGGAAGCTCCAGGCAGCCGCGCGCCCTTCCAAACACGGGCGATATCTTGCCCGGCTCAATCCTTTCGACTACACCCACGACCGAGCCGGCGGCGTCGACAAAGACCGCATCGATGGCGTACTTCATTCCGATCATGTGAATCGACCGGCAGGGCACAATGTACAACCCCTCGCCTTCCGCCAGCGGCGGCGAGGACAGCAAGCCCTTCAAGCGTGCCCAGAAGCTTTCCGCCAGGCGAACGCGGTCAGCAAGGACGGTGCCCCTGGTAACATTACGAAATTGCTTGAGCGGCTTACTTGCCACCACCGAACACGGGGCCTAGCGCCTGCATGATGGTGATGACGGCTGGTCCCAACATTGGGCAGAGAATGAGCGGCATGATGAAAATCATGATCACGGGCACCATCTTCACCGGTACCTTGGCCGCTTCCTCTTCCTTCCTCCTCTTCATCTTGTCGCGCAGCGCTTCGGCTTGTTGCTTCAGTGGGTAGCTTATGTCGGAGCCTTTCGTCTCGGCTGCAATCAGCGAGCTGGCTACGTTTATGAGCTCCTCCACGCCGCAGCGCTCCCCCATCTCGGCCAGCGCGTGCGGCACCGATTTGGCGAACATCTTCACGTCGTTGATGAGCTGCTTGAGCTCGGAGGACAGAACAGGGCACGTGTCGCTTATCTCCTTGGAGACCTTGTCTACGCACATAAGCAGCCCCAGACCGGCTTGCGCGCAAACAATCAGCAGGTCAATGGTCGTGGGCAGCTCACGCAAGATCTCCGCTTGCCTGGCCTTGGCCCTGGATGCCAGGAAGAAATTGGGGAGCATCCAGCCACACACGGCCATCGGCACGGACAAAAGGATATTGAAGGGGTTGCCGGCGGCCCCTATGAGCGCAACAAAGACGCAACTGAACACGACAACGGCCTTTATCCCGATGAAAATCGCCAGGTGGTCAGGCGTCCGATAGTTGGCCATCTGCAGGAGGTGCGTGGTGCGCTTGTCGGCCAGCATCGGCAGGAGGCTGAGAAGGAACTCTCCTACTGTCTTGCAGAGGGTGAGAAGCACCGACTCCTTGGGCGCTTCTGCAGCTGTCTCCGGGCGCACCTTGCGCGCGCGCACTCTTACCGCGTAGGTGTCGACATACTGAGTAAAGACCGGCTGCAGAGCCAGAATCCCTATCCCTATAATGAGCGTGAAAGTGAGAACAGCTATCAAAAAGTCCATTTTCTAAGGCTCAAACCTCAAACGTAGTCATCTTCATGAGAATCCAGAACCCGATGGCTTCCCAGAAGATAAGGGCGATGAAAATAATCCTGGCTATGGGGTGGTTGAGAAACGGCACGATGTAACCGGGCGTCATGATGTAGGTCATGGCCGTGATGCCGTACGGCAGGCAGCCGATAAATACGGCGGTTGCTTTGCCTTGCGCGGTCAAGCTGTTCATGTAGTCGCGCAACTTGAAGCGCTCGCGAATCGCTTCGGCAATGGTGGCAACCACATCGGCCAGATTGGCGCCGACGTCCTGGCTGATGAACATGGCCTGGGCCAGCAGCTTGAAATCGGGAGCCTTAATGCGCACGGACATCTCGCCTATGCACTCGCGGAACGACTTGCCCAGTTGCAGCGACACCAGAGCCCGCTTGAACTCCGAACGGATCGGCTCGGGCGCTGTCTCGGCCAGAACGCGGAAGGTCTCCATTACCGGTGAGCCTGCTCGCAAGGAGCTCACCATCGACTCCAGCACCTGCGGCAGTTGCTCCGTGATTTTGGCCTGGCGCCGCTTGGCCAGCTGCTGGAGGTAGACGATGAACCCGGCTCCGCCGAAGGCAGCTCCACCGATGAGCCCCAGAATTGCCAGCTCGGGCGCCGAAGCAAAGGCGATTGCGGCCAGGCCTACACCAGAGACGATGGCCACGCAGAACCACTGTGTCTTCATGGCGTCGTACTTGGCTTCCAATCCCGCCTGAGCAAGAATGCGGGAGAGGTAGTCATCGCGCTGCACCTTGAAGATGCTCTCGGCGGCCTCCAGCGGCTTTTTCTCAGCCATCTTGCGCGCGTGCTTGGACAAGCGATTGAGCTCGTCCATATGCTGGGAGCGCGCGGACGCTATCAATATCAGTCCGACGGCCAGTATAGCTGTAAAAACGATACAGCCGGTCAAAAACACGTTCGTACCCTCTCTTTTAGCGCAGCCATTCCAGCTTGAACGGCACAGCCTCCTGCTCCAGTTGCTCGAGGAACTTGGGCGGCAAACCCGAACCCACGTGCCTGCACTTGAAGAAGCCACGCGGATCGCGTCCCTCGCGCTCCAGATGGAACATGGTATTGATGGCGATGACATCGCCTTCCATGCCTGTGATCTCGGCGACTTCCGTTACGCGACGCGTGCCGTCCTCCAGACGGCGGATCTGGATGATCACCTGCAGAGCGCTGGCAATGAGCTCGCGAGCTGCCCGCGGCGGCATCTCCACGCCCGACATCATGATCATGTTTTCGAGTCGCTTGGTGGCATCACGCGGAGAGTTGGCGTGGATGGTGGTCATGGACCCGCCGTGACCGGTGTTCATGGCCTGCAGCATGTCGAAGGCCTCCTCGCCGCGGCACTCCCCTAAGATAATGCGGTCGGGACGCATACGCAGGCAGTTGATCAGGCACATGCGCTGGGTGATTTGACCCTTGCCCTCGGTGTTGGGCGGGCGCGTTTCCATGCGCACCCAGTGCTCGTGCTGCAGCTTCAATTCAGCCGCGTCTTCGATGGTGATAATGCGCTCGCGCGGATTGATGTGCGCAGACAGGGCGTTCAGCAGGGTCGTCTTACCGGAGCCGGTACCGCCGGAGATGATCATGTTGATTCGGCCCTTGACGCAGGCCTTCAACACTTCGGCCATCTGCACCGACATCGTCCCTTTTTCCACCAGCTGTCCGAGCGACATGATCGACGTGCCGAAGCAGCGGATTGTCAGCGTCGGGCCGTCGATGGTAACCGGCGGGATGGTGGCGTTTACACGGGAACCGTTCGGCAGACGGGCGTCCACCATTGGCGAGTTGTCATCGAGACGCCTGCCCAGCGGCTGGATGATCTTGTCGATGGTTTGGCGCAGGTGGCGCTCATTTTCGAAGCAGACGGTTGTTTTCTCCAGGCGCCCGTGACGCTCAACGTAAACATTGTTGGGACCGTTGACGCAGATGTCGCCGATGCTTGGATCGCGCAGTAGCGGACCCAAGGGCCCGAAGCCGAAAATCTCGTCCAGGATGTTTTGCAGGAGAATGCCCTTCTCCATCATGGTAAGCGGTGCTGGATCGGAGTTGACGATCTCGCGTATGCGCGCTCTCACCTGGGCTTGCGTATCCTCGCTGATTTGCGTCATGCGCGAGGTATCGAGCTCGCGGCGCAGCTGGTCGATGATTACCTTCTCGCGCTCGCGTATGAGCCCCTGGTTCGCCTGGAAACGCCCGGTGTCGCTGGCAGGCGCCTCTGCGGCAACCGGCTGGCCGTACTCGGTTTCGTCGCGCTGATCGATGCGATCGATGTCGGCCCTGCTCGGGGCTGCCGGCGCCGGCGCACCACCAGGCGGCGCCGCCGGCGCCACGCCGGCCTGTCCTCCCTGGCGGGCCAGACCGCCCTGGCTCTGCTGCTGGGCAGGAACAACCTCGCCAGCCTGTCTCTGCCGAACGAGCTGCCCCATCAACGACGAGGTCGGACGTGCCGGCAGGTTTTGATCTTTTCTTTCGTCAGACATTGGAAAAACTCACCACCTTATTTATTTCCGCTTCCCGAATATGGCCGGCAACCTGAAGCCCCCTGCAGCAGCCCCCTCCTCCTGGGTTAGCAAGAGCTGCTCACCGCCGGCGATGCGCCGGGCGAGAGACTCCAGAGACTTACCCAGAGCGGTATGACCGGGTGCAATCTGTCCCTGGTTGTTGACCCACTTTGCCGTCTTTTGATCGTTAGGAATTTCGTGAAACACCGGGTAATTCAGGTTTGCCCGGCACTCGGACAAGACGTCTTGCGGCAGCCACTCCGACCGGTTGATGACCAGGAGCAGCTTTTCCTGATTGTAGTGCGCTTTGAAGGTATCCAGGCACT
>DATNRD010000445.1:0-4878 GCA_036703665.1 Candidatus Obscuribacterales bacterium | reverse complement strand
CGCCCTGTGCCGCAGGAGGAGTTCAACGCGCGCTGGCAGGCGATCATGTCGCTCAGGGAGGACGACAGACCTACGCCCGACGAGTTCAACAACATGACCGAGATCGTCAAGCGCGCCGACGGCAGCACCACGCTCACAAAGATCTTCAAGCAGCTGGAGCCGACTCCCGTATATCACCTGTGGCGAGCGGCTGCCCTTCTCTATCAGCACGGTCTGATTCAGACCAAGCCGGCCTGAGCGGCTGGCTACGCTGAAGGGGGCGGCTCGTGCCGGTCGAGAAATTTCTGCAGGATGATGGCTGCCGATTGCCGGTCGACAAGGTCTTTTTTCTGTCCGGTCTTGACGCCTTGAAGCGTGAGCGTGCGGATGGCAGAGATCGTAGTGAGGCGCTCGTCCTCGTAGATAATCGGCAGACCGGTCACCCTGGCCAGCTTTCGCGCGAATGCCTGCACCTTGTGAGCCTGCTCGCCCAGTGTGCCGTCCATGTTTTTCGGCAGACCGACCACGATTTCGACGGCGCCGTGGCGGCGCGCCATCTCTGCCACCGCCATGACGTCTTGCCGCATGTTCTTGCGCTCGATAGTCTCCAGCCCGGCAGCGGTAATTCCGAGCGGATCAGAGATGGCCACCCCGATGCGCTTGTCTCCTACATCCAGACCCATGATGCGCGGCTTCATCGTGTGATGATTGTAGCATTGCCGATTAAGCGCGCCGTCGTTGCCGCGCTGCGACTCGTTCCAACTGGTCTGTGACCGTTCTGGGCGCCAGGAGTGCGCGAAGCGATCCGGGGCGGGAATACGACGCTACAATATAGCCCCATGGAACTGTATCTGGTTCGCCATGGGATAGCCAGCCAAAAGCTAGGCGGCGGTGTTGTCAACGACGCCCAGAGACCTCTGACCGAGGAAGGGCGTGAGGAAACGCGACTGGTTGCGCTCGGGCTCAAGCGTCTGGGACTGAAGCCAGACCTGATTGTGACCAGCCCGCTGGTACGAGCTCACCAGACAGCCGAGATAATCGCCGAGGTCTTCGGCATAGGCCAGTCCTTGAAGACATGCGATGCCCTTGCTCCGGCGGGAACCGCCAGCGATCTCTACAAGTTCCTTGCCTCCTTTGCCCAGGCCAGTGAAGTTTTCCTCGTCGGTCACGAGCCGGACATGGGACGGCTGGCAGCCACGCTTTTGTGGGCGGGACCCGAGCTGGACATGCCTTTCAAGAAATCGGGTGTCTGCCGGATCGATATAACCGACGTTCCGCCGACCGCCCCGGGGACTCTCAAGTGGTTCATCACGCCCCGGATCGCCTCGCTCATGGCCAAGGGCACCTAATGGAGTGGCAGCGGGCGCGGCATGGGAGCGTCCCTACATAAACAAGAGCGACACGATCGCCTTTTCTCAGGCAGCGGCGCAGCACGGCCGCGCCCGCTGCCGGGTCCGAAGCCGCTGCGCGGGTAATGGCAAGGTCGATTCGCCCTCTCGGGAGGGTCCAACCACCCCAGCACACCGACGACATGACGCCGCCGGTGCGATCGACAATCACTCATACCTCTGGCCGTCGAAGTCGATCCAGCCGCCCTCGTGACGCGGCGTGTCGCTGTGATGTGTCCAGTGGATCACGCCGCCTTTGGGGTTCCAGATATATTCTCCATGAATTTTGACCGTGTCTCCCACTCGTATGGGAACCCGGGGCGCCATTCGGGTGTCGTGAGCAATGAGGACGGTTGTGCCGTTCCTCAAAAGAATCAAGAAACGCTGGTGAGGCAGGCCTTCGGTGTCGTCGGCAAGAATCTTGTAAACCGGTGCCACCACGGTCACCTGAACTTTGCGCACCCGCAGCCCCTGTGCTCGGAGCACCTCCGCCTGATCGGCTGCCGTGGCGCCGTCCAAGAGAGCCTGCTGGGGATACCCGCAGGAAACAAGCGGTGTCGAGACAAAAGCCACCGCCAGGGCTAGAAAGAGGGGCTTGAGGAGACCGAGTGGCCGTGTAAGGCGCATGACTGGAAACTCTATGCTTTGCCGGGGACGCCGGTTTCAAGAATACTATGCATGGGCTGTGGTATATAGTGGCCAGTGAAGAACCTTGCCAGAGCGGCATGCAGCCAATATAGTTTTCTCCATGACCTCCTCGATATATCTCAGCGGAAGCACCGTCAAACAGCTCGATCAGCTGGCTGCCAACCCGGACGCCGATTGGCGTACGGTAGCCATGAGCAAGCTGCAGCTCTACGGGTTCAGGGTGCTCAACCCGCTCGAGCTGACCTGGTCGCTGGCCGGTCACGAGAGCGGCTTGGACAGCCGTGTGCGAAGGGCGCTAGATCTGATCAACCAGTGCGATGCACTGCTGGCCAACGTCATGAGACCGAGCTGCGATGCGGCGATGGAGATGGTTTACGCCTACCGCCAGGGAAAGATGGTGACAGTGGTAGGAATGCCACCGTTCAGCCCCTGGGTTCTGTCACATTCTCAGGCGCACTTTTCCGACATCGACGAGGCGCTGGACTTTCTTATAGGCGAGCAGCCGCACGCCGATCCAATTAGCTGGGCGCTTCAATGGGAGGGCGATCTCTGCGAGCGCTACGAGCAGTTCCCCCCTGATGGCGAGCCGGACTATCAGCTTCTAGGCGGCGAAATGCCGGTGCTTGTGGTGGCACCGCACGCCACAGGCTATTTCCGTGAAGGCGAGTTTCAAGAGCCGGATTCGTTCACCGGCGCGATCGCGGCGCTTTTGAATCGCAGCGCGCGTTGCCACTCTCTTGTCACGTCCTATTGCTGCGTGGCTGATCCCTGCTGGCACTTCGATACGCCCATGCGCCGGGCTCTTTCCGACATAGTCAAGGCCGGGCAGGTAGGAATGGTCGTGTTGCTTCTCGGTTCCGCCTGGCACGAGTCGCCCGGGCTGTCCGTGGGCGCCGCCGGTCCCGACCAGCGCACGGGCGATGATTTGGCCGCCCGCCTGCGCCTCAGTCTTTCCGCGCTGGAGCCGGTTTCGGCCGAGCAGTACGACCGGGCTGTCGTCCCTCTGCGACAGTTCATAGCCGAGGAACTCGGAGTAACTGTCCTTACCGTCAAGATGCACAAGCGATATCGCATGCCGCGCTTGCAGCCCAAGCTGTTCCTGCAGGTGGCGCTGCTGCTCGATCGATTCGTATCCGAAACGGGGCTTGAGCTTCTTCGAGGTCGCAGTTGAGGTATGGCGGGCGAACTGATTGCTCTGGTCACCTGCCCCGGCGACGATGGTGAGCGAATGGCGCGGATGCTGGTAGAGGAGGAGCTGGCCGCCTGCGTCAACATCGTGGCCGGCGTCTTTTCGGTTTTTCGCTGGGAAGGCGAGGTGGAGGCGCAGAAAGAAGATCTGCTCATCATCAAGAGTAACCGCCGTATATGGCCCTCTCTTGAAAAGAGGGTGAAGGAACTCCACCCCTACGACACGCCCGAGATAATCTGCTTTCCCATTGAGGATGGTTACAAACCTTATCTTGACTGGATAAATTCCGCCCTGCGACAGTGACAATATCTATTCGTGAGGGTCAGAGGTTGGCACAAGAGACTTTAGTTCACGTTTTCTGGGAGCGCGTACAGACGACCCCGGAACGGCCTGCCATATTCCACAAGGTGGCAGGCAGCTTTCGACCGGTCATCTGGCGCGAGCACGGGCGCGTAGTCGAGCTTGTGGCGGGCGGACTGCTCAAGGCCGCTGTCATGCCCGGAGAAAAGGTGGCGATTCTCTCGAACAGCCGGCCGCAGTGGACCTGGTCGGACATGGCCATCCTGTCGGCCGGAGCGGTGACGGTCCCTATATACCCCACGCTGGCTGCGCCGGAAATCGAGTACCTGCTCAGGCACAGTGACAGCGTCGGGGTCATAGCCGAAAACCAGACCCAGGTGCGCAAGCTGCTCTCGCTTAAAGAGCCTCCCGAAGGGCTGAAATTCATCGTTGTCATGGAAGGCGAGCCGCCCGTTGAAAGGCTGGCCGGGGTCCGCATGCTCAAGTGGGAAGACCTGCTCAAGGACGGGGAGGTGTTCTTGCCTGCCCACCCGCAGGCGCTAACAGAGCGGATTGACGGTATCAGTCCTGAGACGCTGGCCACCATTGTTTATACCTCCGGTACTACCGGCGTGCCCAAGGGCGCCATGCTGCTGCATGGCAATCTTTATGCGGTTTGCCGGGCGCTCAGCCATTTCGTAGGCTTTCATCCCGACGACCTGGGACTGTCGTTCCTGCCGCTCGCGCACGTCTACGAGCGAGTCGGCGGGCAGTTCGTGGCCATTTACGAAGGGCTCATTGCAGCCTATGCCGAGTCGATGGACACCGTGGCGCAAGACCTCGTCGAGATGCGTCCGACAATCTTAAACGGCGTTCCGCGCTTTTTCGAGAAGGTCTATCATCGCATCCAATCGGAAGTTCGCCAGATGCCCAAAGCGCAGCAATACTTGATTCGCTGGGCGCTGGCCCTGGGGAAACGGGCGGCCAGATACAAAGAACACACTGTCAATGGCGCAACCGAAATCGTGCGGAAAATCTATCGGGCGGAACTAAGGGTCGCCGAGCGTCTGGTCTTCTCGCGCATAAGGCGGCGATTCGGAGGGCGCGTGCGCTTCATGTGCTCTGGTGCTGCGCCGCTTTCGCCCGATGTTCATCTGTTTTTTGAAACCATAGGCATTCCAATTATCGAAGGTTATGGGCTGACCGAGACGTCCGCCCCGGTCACCTGCAACACGCCCAACGGCATTAAGCGAGGGACGGTGGGCAGGCCTCTCCCGGGGGTAGAGGTGAAGATTGCCGAAGACGGCGAGATAATGGTGCGCGGCCCGAACGTTTTTGCCGGATATTACAAGGACGAGCAGGCGACGCGCCAGGCTTTTCGCGATGGCTGGTTCC
>DATNRD010000444.1:0-4344 GCA_036703665.1 Candidatus Obscuribacterales bacterium | reverse complement strand
CGCATCGCCGACCGGGATGTCCTGGTCGTGGCCACCGGCCTGGAGGGCGACCCCATGGATATCCTCGAGGAGCTCGCCTACGGGAAGAACAAGGACCTGACCGTCAAGCAGGGCGACACGGTCATCTTCAGCGCCGAGCCGCCGCCAGGCGCATCACGGCAGCTCGCTGCCTTTCTCGATCAATTCCTCTCGGCCGGGGTCCGAACCATATATGGTGCCCGCAGCGGGGTCTATGTATCCAAGCACGCCAGCCGCGAAGAGCTGAAGCTCATGCTCTCGATCGTCAGGCCCAGGTACTTTGTGCCGGCGCTGGGCGAGGGCAGGCACATCATGCACCACGCCCAGCTGGCAGCCGAATGGGGAATGCCGGCCGAGAACGTGTTTCCCTTGAAAAACGGGGAGATTCTGGAGATCGGCGCAGGGGGCGCCGGTGTAATCGGCGAGATCGAGTCGCAGTCAGTGCTCTATAACCGCGACCAGGGTGAACGCGTGACGACGTTCTCCGTGAACGAGCGCCGGACGCTGAGCCTGGAGGGGGCGCTCACGGTCGGCTGCGTGATCGATCCTTCCGGCAACCTCGTGTCCGGCCCCACCATCGAGGCAGGCGCCTCCGGTTTCCTGCAGTCCGACGAATGGCAGGAAACCAGGCAGGAGCTGGCCGCGCTCATCCGCGAGGCCGTGGCTGTTTATCGTGGCTCCAGCGAAGACGCCGGTGGTCTTAGAGCGGCCATAAAGGATCTCGTGACCAAGACATTGCGTGCCAGATTGCAGGCAAAGCCAATGGTGCACGTGGTCGTGCACGAGGTGACTACCAGCCGCCCTGAATGAGCAGCGCGTTGCCTTCAGTGAGTGAAACAGCACTCCTTTCGCCGGCGGTCACCGTAACCGGCAGCTGCCAGTAATACAGCAAGCCCGGTACCCTGTGCGAACCGGCGATCCACCAGGTGCCGGCCGGTACCTTGACCTGACCGGTGAACGGCCGCTTAACAGGCAGCGCGATCGGATAAAGTCCCTTGCGCGTGGCCTCGTTCTCCAGCTCGACATAGCTTGCCTGGTGCTCCTGCACTGCCTTGGCGTATCGGGCCTTGCGATCCTTTTCCGCTTCATTCAAACGCATGATCTCCGGCAGGATGTGTTGCACCATCTCGTTGCGCCACTTGTACATACCAAGAATGGTATGCGGCAGGTTGCCGCCGGCCCGGCGAAGGGCCGCCTCGAACGCGTACTGCCATCGCCATCCGAATGTGGGATAAGCCTGGCGTCCCTTGACGCGATTCGTGTAGCCGCAGGTAAGCAGCCGCGCCTTGACCTCCGTGGGCTTGTCGGGGAGCATGGCAACCGGCTTGGTAACGGATGGGGGCTTGACCGGGTAGGGATAAAGCGAGAAGGCATCCACGGCCTTATCGTTGTGCGGCACGCGTATAAAGACGGTAATCTCGGCGTCTGCTCGCGAGTCCTCGGCATCATTGAAGATAGAGTCGGGCAGGCTCTGCTTGTCCACCTGCTCTGCCGGCGGTAGCACCGGCTCGCCGGTGACCTGCCCCTGGGCTGCCCCGCCCAACACCACAGTCAGAGCGACCGCGGAAGCCATCAAGATCTCGAATGTCCTGCCGTTCATGCTTGCCTCGCCTGCGCGTAAGCCCGCGCCCCGCTGCAGCCAGCACATTTTATAGCTTTTAAAGAGGCTCAACCCGAAACCAGCTTAATGTCTGCCGCACCGGTATCGTACGTGTTCAGTGGTGAGCATTCCTGTCTGTCAGCCCCATTCCCGTCTGTCATTCTGAGGAGCCCCATTCCCGTCTGTCATTCTGAGGAGCCCCATTCCTGTCTGTCATTCTGAGGAGCCCCATTCCTGTCTGTCATTCTGAGGAGCCCCGCAGGGGCGACGAAGAATCTCTCACCGCAGCTCCCCGAGTCAGGGATTCTTCGCCTCGCCGTGCTGGACTCAGAATGACATTGTGGAGACGTCCACGTGTGCATGCTTACCGGGTATCGCGCCAGCCCCTACTTCAATTCTTGGCCTTGTAATGCCCGAATCGGGCAATCAGCGCCCTGACCGCATCCTGAACATCCTTTCCGCGCGTCAGCTCCTCCAGCTCCGCCTCCTCTACCAGCGATTTCAGCCCCCCTTTGGCTTGCTGACGTACCCAGGGATGCGGGTGGGCGACCGAAACGACATAAAGGGGCGGGATAGCCGCCGGGCGGCCCTCCCGGGCGAGCTGATCTATGGCTTCCTTGACGGCCTCGGGGTCTTCGCTCTTCAAGCAGTTCACCAGCATCTGAAAGGTCATGCGGTCGATGCCCGAGATAAGCGCGCCGGCAGCCGACCTGACGTATTCGTCTACGATCTTCAAGCACGCCTTGAGCTGATCGGCAGTCACGTTCAATCCAGGGCCTGGTAATCCGACGGCAGCCCGGCGTAGTAAATCCGCTCGAACAGCTCCTTGAGGTCGGCCTCATGCGGTTCGGCCTTGGCGCCGGAACACAGCTCGACCAGACGATGCCAGGTGATGTTGGCGAAGTAATCCAGCTCCACCGGCACGCTTACGCCGCGCTCCGATTCCATCACCTTCAAGACCTTGTCGCAGGGCAGTTTGAAAAACGCGTCGATGAGCTCTGGATCGAAGTGGTTGTCGCGTCCTGATTCCATGATTTCCGTCACCTTCGTGATGGCCATCCTGTTGCGGTAGTGGCGAACGGAGGTCAAGGCATCGAACACGTCGGCCACCGTGATCACCCTGGCCAGGAACGGTATCTCCTGGCCCTTGAGCCCGCGGTAGTAGCCTGAACCATCGAGTTTCTCGTGGTGGCAGGATGCCACGAACGGCACCTCCGCCAGCCGGCGTGTGAAGGGAAGATTGCTCAAAAGCTCGTACGTGATGCGCGCATGCGTCTGCACAAGCGCATACTCTTCCGGGGTGAGCCGTCCGTTCTTCCAGAGAATCGCCTCCGGTACGCCAATCTTGCCGTAGTCGTGCATCATGGCCGCGTAGCGCAGCACGTCCATGTCGGCTTCCGGGATGCCGATAGCTTCGCCGATGAGGAGGCTGTACTTGGTCACGCGAATGGAATGGCCGGCCGTCAAAGGATCGCGCTTGTCGATGGTTTGCGCCAGCGTTTCGAGAGTCTTGTCCACGAAGTTTTCGATCTCGGCATATGCCTGAGCCTGCTCGATGAGTCCGGCGGCTACTGCTGCCAGGCCTTTGAGCCACTCCTCGTCTTCCTGGCTGAACGGGCCGCCGGCCTTGTTCAAGACCTCGAAGACACCGATGACCTTACCGTTGCGGTCGTGCATGGGAACGCAGAGGATGTTGCGCGTAAGATAGCCGGTGGCCTTGTCCATTTCAGGATCGAAGCGCTGGTCGGCATAGGCATCCGGCAGGTTGACGACCTGACCGGTGCGTGCCGTAAGACCGACGATGCTGTTGCCATCCAGCGGCACATGATGCGACTGGTGCTCGAGACCGTGGGCGACCTGCGTCCACAACTGGCGGCTTTCCTGCTCGAGAACGAAAACGCTGCAGCGATCGCACTTCAGCATGCTCTGGGTCTCGCGCGTGATGGTGTCGAGCAGCGACTCGAGCTTGCGTTCAGTGGCCATCGCCTTGACCACGCGATAGAGCCCGGACAGCGGGCGCAGGCGATCCAGCTCCTGCTGCAAGGCGTAACACTTGAGCTCGCGCTCGATGAGCTCCACCTCTCGCCTGGCGAGGTCCGACTCCAGCTTGCGCAGTGCCTCTTCCCTGGCCGCGAGGTCCTGTTCGCTTGCCGCACCGCCCTTGCGCGCGCTCGGGCTCTTGCCGGCGCGTCCCCTGGTCTTAAAGAGCGTGGCTGCATCCTCGACAATCACTTCCTGCCGGCGCGCCCGCGCCACGAACTGCCGGCACTCCTCGATGTAGGCACCGATTTCGTCCCCGTAAATGTTTCTGGGCAGCACCTGGCGGGAGACCCTGGAGTTGATGTTCTTGGCCATGGCTGTCCTGTCCTCGTGTCCGGCGGCGCCCCGAATAGAGTTATACCCAGAAGGCCGCTGACCGCTGCCCATTGAGGTGAAATCTTTCCCTTGACAGCATGAGAAGACTCCCGGAGCAACGGCCCGCAGACCAATAGGTTATATCCAAGACAGGGCAAATTCATATCCCCCGCCAGGTTAAATGAGCGTGCCAACTGGTTTTACTGTTCTTCCGTCTGCTCGAGGAAGCGGGGGTATATGGGTGGCTCGAGACGCCGCCAGAAAAGCAGACAGGCACGCCCGATCACGCGCTTTTGATCGAGGAAGCCCCAGACGTGGCTGTCTTCGCTGTTGTTGCGGTTGTCGCCCATCATGAAAAGGTGCCCGGCCGG
>DATNRD010000443.1:0-2729 GCA_036703665.1 Candidatus Obscuribacterales bacterium | reverse complement strand
GTGGCGGTGCGCTGGATGCCGTCTGCCGACTGAATCTCGCTAGCCGAGATCTCACGCCCGGACAAAAGCAGCTCTTCGCCGCGGGAAAGTGTTACCAGCTGGTTGCCCGTGCCGCCTTTGTCGCGCGTCACCGAGACCTGTGCGCCTTCGTCCGACTCGAGGGCAGTGACGCGGAGCAGCCCTCTGTCGCTCACATCTATCAAGGCTGAAGCTCCCGTTTCAAGGCGTACCTGGCCGAGCTCCGTGTCGAATATGAGGTCCTCGCCGCGGTTGCCCGCCTGCAGGCGCCCTTGCTGGACCGACAGATACCGCGGCTTCAGCGCCTTGAAACGCGTACCGTGGAGGCACGCCACGAAGGTGCCGCAATAAGGGGCAGACGATGGCGGAGTTACGGCCCTGAGCCCTGCCTGTACCTCCGCTCTGGTATCACTTTCGGTGGCAGGCGCCAGTGTCCACAGCATGAATTCCCTGCTTACGCCCTGCCGAGGGTGAGCTACGGGCAGAGGCGGCGCCAGGATCGAGCGAACGACCGGCGTCTGCCAGGCCGTCTGGAGCGTCCGTGACCCCGGGTCTCCTATCGAGTTGAGCGCGGCCGAAAGGCTCTGGAAGTCGACCATCAGCACCGAGGGCAGGTTGTTGAGCTGGTTGCCTCTGACCGAGAGGCTGACCTGTTCCGGGGAGCCCACCCGGGCTCGCGATTCGTTGGGTGGGTAAGAGTGGATGTCGGTCGGCAGCGGGCGCACGGCCAGTTGCGGCACCGCCGGAGCCTTCCTGGCGTCGGCGGGCGGCTCTGCTTTATCTCCGATGGCAGGGAATCGCAGGGTTGGGCTGTCGCCCCTGGGCGGCAGCCCGTTGGCCGGCCCGGCCAGCCCGTCCAGCGAAAGCGGACTGGACTGCCGAAACAACAGCCAGCGCAGGTCGAGACCCGGATGGTTGGAATAAGGTGCGTTATAGAGGAAAAAGCCCGGTCGAGGTTGATAGCGGCCCATGATTCTGGCCAGGTCGAGCAGGAGCGGCACGTAGGAAACATCGTACTTGCCCGTGTCGAGGCTGGCCCTGGCGGATCTTTCCGTCAGTCTCTCTTGACTGGCCACGGCCCCCACCGGCACGCGGAAAGCCAGCGCCGGCCGGGCGCCGGCCAGCAGCAGCACGACGAGGAAGACCATCTCGTGTTGCTTTTGCTTCGGCTGCCATTTACCCATGTAATCGTATCTGCCCTGACAACAGTGTTTCCGCGGTATCCTATTTTTACCCGCTACAAGCGTGCTTTAACCGTCTGGAGCCGCAGTTGCGCGGTCTATCCCGGCCTATAATTGGTACGGCTGCCCAGCGCGGGCTGGCGACCCAGTCTATATCGGGGCAAGGCGCGTCAGCAGGCCAGATCACCAGGGAGGTCGTAAGTTGAAGCTAGAGGCGTTCGTCAAGCTCAGGAAGCCGGATCTCTACGAGCAAGATCTGCCGGAGGAGCGGTTCAGGCATTACATGGGCAAGCCTTTCGTTGCCGTGGATACTGAAACCAGGGGGTTGAACGTGCTTAGAGACCGCCTCTGCCTGGTACAGCTGTGTGACGAGGAGGGCATGGTCAGCCTGGTCAGATATCGCAATGCCTCGGCACCACGCCTGAAAGAGCTGCTCGAGGCCGGCACGACACTCAAGGTGTTTCACTATGCCCGTTTCGATCTGGCGGTGCTGAAGCATTACTTGAATTGCCAGGTCGAGCCGATCTTCTGCACCAAGGCCGCATCGAAGCTGGTGCGGACGTACACGGACAGGCACAGCCTCAAGGACCTGGGACGGGAGCTGCTCGGGCTCGAGATGGACAAGAGCGATCAAATGAGCGACTGGGCCCGGGAGGACCTGACGGAATCCCAGCTGGAGTATGCCGCCAACGATGTGCGCGTGCTGATCCCGATCTACAGGCAAGTGGAGGCGCTCTTGGAAAGGGAAGGCCGAAAAGAGCTGGCCGAGCGCGTTTTCAAGGTGCTGCCGGTGGTAGCCGAGCTCGACCTCGGTGGCTGGAAAGACGTGTTCGAGCATTAATTTCCCGGTAATAATGCCGTGCCCGTGAAGATGTACAATCGGTCGCGGCAAAGCAGGCGGCATTCGATGACAGGAGGCGGGCTGGAGGCGATGGAGAAACTGATCTACGAGAAGTCGCAGCCGGGGCGACGCGCGCAGGTTGTGCCGCCTGCCGCAGTGCCGGACCGGGACCTAAGCGAGCTTCTGCCGGCTGCGTTTGTGCGCGGTACGGCGCCGGCGCTGCCGGAAGTCAGTGAGCTGGATGCCGTGCGGCATTTCGTGCGGCTGTCGCAGCTCAATCATGCCATCGACGTGGGCTTCTACCCGCTCGGCTCTTGCACAATGAAATACAACCCCAAGGTAAACGATGCCATGGCTCAGTTGGCGGGATTTCGGGAGCTGCACCCGTACCAGCCCGAGGACCAGATACAAGGCGCGCTGGAGCTTGTGTGGAATCTTCAGCAGCTGATAGGCGAGATCGTGGGGCTGCCCGCGGTTACCCTGCAGCCGGCCGCCGGTGCCCATGGAGAAATGACGGGACTGCTGATGATAAGGGCGTACTTTCAGGCGCGCGGCGAGCACCGGCGCAGAAAGGTGATCGTGCCTGATACCGCCCATGGTACCAACCCCGCCACGGCCGCCCTGGCCGGTTTCGAGGTCGTGGAGATCGCCTCCGACGCAGACGGCCATGTGGATCCTGCCGCTCTCAA
>DATNRD010000442.1:0-6036 GCA_036703665.1 Candidatus Obscuribacterales bacterium | reverse complement strand
CCCATCTCGGTGGCGCCGGTCGACACTGCCACGGTGCCGTCCTTATATACGAGAACCAGCGCGTTTGCCTGATTCAAAAACTTCGTGTTGAAGGAAATACCAAACTTGACCGGCGTCATAGAGATGCCCTTCAAGTGGGTTTTGGACTGCGCATTGAAAAGCCTGACTGCCTCCCACCGCTTTTTGTAATCACACCCCTTTTCCAGCCGCGTCAGGATTTCAGGCAGCATGTTGTTCACGAATATCTGCCCGTAAGGGGTGATGTTGCGATCGTTGACGCCGTAGAGATTTTTCCTGCGAATCTCCAGAGCGTCTTTCTTGAGATAGGCAGCTATCTCTTCAATGACGTTCTCCATGTTGGCTACGCCCTGCGGTCCGCCAAATCCCCTGAATGCGGTGTTCGGAGGGAAATTGGTACGGCAGACGGTGCCGGTGATCCTGACGTTCGGGATGTAGTAGGCATTGGCGGCGTGCGTCATCGCTCTGCCCATGACGGCTGTCGACAGGTCGTTTGCGGCCCCGCCGTCGGAGTAAAGATCGACCTGGAAGGCGGTGATCAGTCCTTCGCTGGTGAACGCCACCTTGTAATCGTTCTGGAATGGGTGACGGCCGCCTGTAACACACATGTCGTCGTCCTTGTTGTAGACGATGCGGGCGGGACGTTTGGTCTTGTGCGCCACGAGAGCGGCCATGGCAGCCGGGTGCGTGGCCTGGCATTCTTTGCCACCGAACCCGCCACCCATGCGCTTGGTTACGCAAATGACCTGATTGTGCCTCAAACCCAGGATGTGCGCGACCACTTCCTGAACCTCGGACGGATTCTGGGTGGAGGAGTGAACGGTAATCGCATCGAATTCACCGGGATACGCGATCGCTGCCTGGCCCTCCATGTAAAAGTGGTCCTGGCCCCAGTTCTTGAAGCAGCCCTCGATGGTGTGCTCCGCCTCGGCAAAAGCTCTTTCGACATCGCCTCGCTGAATCGTCCTGGTTTCGCCGATGAACAGCTTCCTTTCCCTGGCCTGGTCGATAGTCAGGACAGGCTCCAGCTCCTCGATCTCTACCCGGATGGCTGCTTTAGCCTGGCGGACCGCTTCCCTCGACTCACCCGCTATAACCACGATGGGGTGCCCGATAAAGCGAACGTACTCCTCGGCCAGCAGGTCTTCGTCTTCGATGATCGGGCCGAATTTGTTGCGCCCGGGAATGTCCTTGCAGGTGTAGAGACCGGCGATACCAGGTACGCGCTCGGCCTCGGATAGATCGATCGATCGAATTCTTCCGTGCGCCACGGGGCTCCAGTAAAAGTCGACGAGGAGCTCATTTTTCTGGAAGGGAATGTCATCGATGTAGATCGACTCGCCGGTGACATGCCCGCGAGCAGAGTCATGGGGAATGTTCCTGCCCACTACCGGCATACCAATTCCCTCTCGCCTGCGGTCTCGTAGTAGAACTTGAGCAAGATGTTCTCTGCCAGCTGATAGCGGAAGTCGGCTGATCCACGGACATCGGAGATTGGCGAAATCTCCCGCCTGGCGACCTCACCAGCCGCCTGGAACGTCTCCAGCGAATGTTCCTTCCCGGCAAGAAAGGCTTCTGTCTGCGGCAACGAGAGCACCAGCGGCGCCACGCCACCATATGCGATGCGTACTGACTCTATGGTACTGCCTGATCGGGTCAGCAAAAGCGCTGCCGTAAAGGCCGATATATCAAGGTTTTTCCGGCGAGACACTTTGTAGAGCTTAAGCGTCTGCCTCTCGGTGGGCAGCGGGATTAAGACTCTGGTGATGATTTCCTCTGGTTTGATGTCGAGCGATTTGTACCCCTTATACAACGATCGGACTTTGATTGTGCGTTGCCCTGAGACGCTCTTAACCTCTACTTCCGCGTCCATGACAAAGAGAAACGGAAGCGTGTCGGCAATCGGCGATCCATTAGCGATGTTGCCGGCCAGCGTGCCGGCATGCTTGATGCCCGGCCCGCCGAAGGTCCAGAGTATCTGGTAAAGCTCCGGTATGAGATCCTTGCTCAATTGCTCCAGCAAGGCGAGCGACGTCTTTGCGCCCACCACCAGAACGCCATCTTCAACAGCAAGTTGGGATAACCCTGGAACATTGGACAGGCTCATTACGGCAGGCGGATCGAATCCCTTCTTGTTGCAGTAGACCCCGACGTCGGTTGCACCGGCCACGATAATCGCGGAAGGATTTTCCGATTTGAATTTGAGCGCCCCCTCGAGATCGGCAGGATTGAAATACTTCCTGCCTGCGTACTCGATTAGTACCGGAATCCCTGCGTGCTCCTCCAAAGCAGGCATGACCTTCTCTGCCGGGTAGAGGTCGCGCATGCGCTTCAATCTCTGAGTGTCGATCTGAAGCGCCGAGTTGATGATTGAGTCGTAGCCCGTGCAACGGCAGAGGTTGCCGGTGAGAGCGTCCCGGACATCCTGCGCCGTAACGTTGTCTTTGTCTTCGAACAGGGCGCACATCGCCACGACGAATCCTGGTGTGCAATAGCCGCACTGCGCGCCATGACACTCGATCATCGCCTGCTGCACTGCGTTCAAGTCGCCGTCATCGCGAACGCCCTCGACGGTCACCACATGACTGCAATCGAGCTGGTAGAGGAACTGTATGCAGGAATTGATCGGTTTGTAGACGATTTCGCCGTTTTCGACCCGCCCCACAACAACGGTGCAGGCCCCGCAATCGCCTTCCTCACAAACGATCTTGGTACCGGTCTTTTGCTCGTCATATCGCAGGAAGTTGGACAGCGTCTTGAACGCATCGGCACCGCGGATACGGTACTCCTTCCCGTTGATGTACAAAAGCAGGTAGTCCCGCATGCTCTACGCCACCCGCCCCCAGGCTCGATATCCGATCGTCATATGATAAGCCACGGGCATGATTAAACCAACTCCCCGCGCAGAGCCCAGGGGTTGGCTGCCTGAACCCGCACATTGACGAGCTGCCCTACAAGTTCCTCGGTCCCGTGGAAGTTCACCACTTTGTTGGTACGGGTGCGCCCGGTCAGGCGCTCCGGGTTGCGCTCACTGTGGCCTTCTACCAGCACCTCGACGGTTTTGCCCAGATACCTCTTGTTCCGGCGGTGCGAAACCTCGCCAACCACGGTATTGAGGAATCTCAGCCGCTCGTACTTGACCTCCTCCGGCACCTGGTCAGGCCAGTTGGCCGAGGGCGTGTGCGGTCTGGGCGAATACGCCGCCGTGTTGCAGCTGTCGAAGCAGATTTCCTCCACCAGCCTGACCGTGTTCAAAAACTCCTCGTCGGTTTCACCCGGGAAGCCAACAATAAGGTCCGTAGTAATGGCTGCATCGGGAATCCTTTCCCTGATCTCATCCACCAGCTTGCGGTAGAAATCCACCCTGTAGCCGCGGGCCATGCGCCTCAGGGTCCTGTCGTCGCCGGCTTGAATGGGCACATGGAAGTACTCGCAGGCGTTCGGCACGGATGCCACGGCATCGATGATTTCCGGCTTGAGATCGCGGGGATGCCCGGTGATGAAGCGCACACGCAGGATCCCCTCTGTTCTTCCGCACCGCTCCAGCAGATGACCCAGATGGATGGGGGGATCGAGATCGTGTCCGTACGCGGTCACGTTCTGCCCGAGCAGGGTCACTTCTTTGTAGCCGGAGGCGGCAAGCTCTTCGATCTCCAGCATGATCTGGTCCGGATGGCGGCTCTTTTCCCTTCCTCTGACATAAGGAACGATGCAATAGGTGCAGTTGTAGTCGCAGCCGTAGATGATCGACACCCAGGCGCTGATTTTGCTCTGCCGGATAACGGGAACCTCCGGCAGATCGTCGGGAAGCTCCTGGAAGATCTCCACTACCTGGCCGCCCTGGCTGCGTGCCTTGAGAACCAGCTCCGGCAGCCGGTGGAGATTGTGGGTTCCAAAGACGATGTCGACCGCCGGCGCCCGCCGGAGCAGGCTCTGCCCCTGATCCTGAGCAACGCAACCACCGACGGCTATAAGCGCCCCCGGCTTGCGCTCCTTGAACTTGCGCCAGGCGCCCAGATAGCTGAAGACCTTCTCTTCGGCACCCTCGCGAATGGCGCAGGTGTTGAGGATCATCAGGTCGGCCGCCTTGATGTCGTCGGTCGGGTCATACCCGATCTCCTCGAGAAGTCCCAGCATGTGCTCGGAGTCAGACTTGTTCATCTGACACCCGAACGTCTCTATGTACACGCTCTTGGTCTGGGACACGCTTGCGAGCCGCCACAACATGCTGCCTGCAGGGACGGAACCAGCCCGCCCTGGAGCTTTTAGTTTATCTCCATTCTCTCAATGATTGCCCGCTTCTGCCGCACCTTCTCGTCGAAGCGCTCATATGACCGGCGAATCCAGGTAACGCGCTGCCCGTATGTAGCCGGGCAGCTGAGCTCGTCGCCTTGCGGGCGAAAGACCACCACATGCCCACCCTTCTCATCAGACTCGATGGCGATTCCGAAATCCAGCATCTCAGGCAGTCCCCTGTACTTCAATCAAAGAAAGAATACGCTTGTCATGGGGATCATGAAAGCACTTTTGCATGAAACTTTGCTCAGCAAGCAGCCGGGCGGGAGCCTTGCGTTTTGTGGAGATTCGCTTTCGGGTACTGTGCTTACGCTAAGCGCCGGTGTCCGACGCTACGCCGTTCGATCCGCCCGTGGACACCGATCAGGAAGGACAGCATGCCTGCAGGCGCCCCTTAGGACGGCGCGAAGCGGACGCGCGACGTGCCCTGGCCGCGCGCGTCCCGCCAACCATAGAACTGCAGACTTACTTGGTTAGAAGTCGTGCCAGCGCGAGCCCCCTGGGGGCGCGGGCGTCCCGCCCGCTACCCGCTGTCGGCCAACGGGCCGCCGTAGGGGATGCCCTCAATCAGGACGTCCTGCCCCAGGCGCTCGACCGAGCGGATGCGAACATCCCAGGTGTCGCCAAGCAGAACCGGGTCGATGGTGGCCACGGCAGGGACAGCCGAAGGATCTCCGATGATCTTGGGCGCGATAAACCAGCGAATCTCATCGACCAGGCGCTGCTCCAAAAGCCGTCCTGCCAGCCGCCCGCCACCTTCGCAAAGCACGGTAAGAACGTCCTCATCCGCCAGCCACTTGAGAGCCTTGCGCAGGTCGATGTGGTGACTGCCCGGCTCGTAGTCTACCGGAACCAGTTTGACGTGCTCGGGATAAACCGACTGGCGCTGCGTCAAACTCTCATGCGAGCAGAGCAGCATGGTTTTTCCGCCGGTATCCGGCTTGCACAGGCGAGACTCGGGACTTACGGACAGCTGGGGATCGACCACTACGCGCACAGGGTTGCGCCCATCAGGGATGTCCCGCACATTTAGCTCCGGGTCGTCCTTGACGGCGGTGGCGTAGCCGATGAGCACGCAGTCGAACACATTGCGAAGCTCATGGACACGGCGCCTGGCCTCCTCTCCTGTAATCCAGCGGCTGTTGCCTTCCCGGTCGGCTATCTTGCCGTCCATGGTCGTGGCCAGCTTGAGACACAGCCACGGCAGTCCCTCGGTATGGCGCTTGACGAAGCCGCGATTCAGCCAGCGACACTCATCCTCAAGCACACCCACCTCGACACCGATGCCGGCTGCCCTGAGGGCTTCCATGCCGCCGCTGGATACAGCCGGGTTGGGATCGAGCATGCCCACAACCACCCTTGTGACACCGCTTGCCACGACTTCCTGCACGCACGGCGGTGTGCGGCCGGTGTGGCAGCACGGTTCCAGGTTGACATACAGCGTGCCTCCTTGCGCCCGATCGCCGGCCTCGTCGAGAGCCAGAACCTCTGCATGTGGCTCCCCGGCCTTTCTGTGATAGCCCTGCCCAACAACCTCGCCATCCTGATCGAGAACCACCGCCCCCACCATCGGATTCGGTGACGTCCGCCCGGCGGCAGAGGCCGCCAGCTCCAGACACATGCGCATATACTTGAGGTCACCGTTGTTTGTCATGGCTAACACGCCTTGCCCCCACGCTCGCGCCTCGGTCGGCTCTGATGGCCATATTTTCCCTGGTTCAG
>DATNRD010000441.1:0-10850 GCA_036703665.1 Candidatus Obscuribacterales bacterium | reverse complement strand
TGTGCTCGTCGATAACCTTAAGAATGAGAGCCTTGTAGCGCTCGTGGTTGAAGGCGATGTCGAAGTCCCCGCCGTGACGGACAAGGTCGATCTTATGGCTTTCCGGGTAAACATAAAAGCGCCCGGCTCCCGGGCGGATGTCCTCCAGAGCAATCCAGGCCGCCACAAGCCTGCCCAGCGCGGTCGAGTCGAGATAGTACGTATCTTGATGAGCCCATGTGACCGGATTCCCTTCAAAGAACATGCTCTGGACCAGCACCCCTGACTCGCCTAGAAGGGCGCTGACGACTTTCTGCAAGCGGGCATCGCTGAACACCTTGAGCCCGGCGGCCCTGAAGGCCGCGAAGCTTCGCGGGTCAAGGTCCTGTAAATTCAAAATCGAGTTGAGGAGATGACCATGTTCTGAAAACACGTGCCTCTCAGCTCTTCCCGACGAGGGCTGCCGGTAGAGGAAACCATCGTACGGCTTTACCTCGCGCCCATAGGCGGCCAGCACCGCCTGGCATAACTCCTCTGGAATGAGCCTTCGCACTACCACGTAGCCGTACTTGTCGTAGTAATCGCGCAGCGCCTCTGGATTTTCAGGAGCAGGATACGGATCCGAGCCTTCCTCGACGGCTACCGGGATGGACATACTCCGTCCATCCGGCGCGGCAATCTTGAAACCATCTTCGCTAGTCATCCTTTATCCCACCCTTCACTTATGCTCGCCGCCCAGCCGCCTTTGCTTCAACTCGTGGGTCTTAGCCACGATCAGGAACTCGTAGAAGCCGTGCAAGCGGGCAAAGTAATAGCCTTCCAGACCGTCCAGAAACCCTTTCTGATAGACGTACACGTAGAGGAACCTGAGCAGCGGCCGGCAGGGCAGGGAGAGCGACAGCCGCCTGAGCTTCCTCAGCCAGCTCACCGAGCCACGCTGCAAGGTCCGCCCTTCTTCGGCCGGCGGGCTCTCCAGCGCCATGCGCGCCTCCCAGTTGGAGTAGCGATTGTGCTTTTCCACGAAAGCGTCTACGGACGGAAAGGCGTAGTGATCGAGCTCGAACTTCAGATGCCCGGTCGTGCCCTTGACGATGACATGTTCGTGCACTTCGTTGTCACCGCTGGCGGTATCACAAGTGGTTAGCTTTTCGTACCGACCCAGGCCGTGTTTGAACAAGCGAAGATTCCAATTGGGGCGGTAGGCATGCTTCAGCCACTTGCCCATGAATTGAAATCGCCGGCTCACCCAGTAGCCGACCGGGCCCTCCGTCGTCGGCACCGCCGATCCGTCCCGCTCGACAATCACCCGAATCTCCTGCTCTGCTTCAGGAGGAAACACCTCATCCGCATCGAGAACGAAGACCCACTCGTTCGCCCACGGCAACGTTTCCAGGGCCCAGTTCTTCTTTTTAGGCCAGGTGCCCGAAAAGTCGAATTGCACCACCTTGGCGCCATGCGATTCGGCAATTGCCTGCGACCCGTCTGTGCTGTGCGAGTCCACCACGTAAATTTCATCGGCCCAGGCAGCCGACGCCAGGCAACGGGGAAGGTTGGCCGCTTCGTTTTTGATCGGCACGAGTATGGAAACGGGCACTTTATTTCTGGCTGAGCTCATGAGCTTGTTTGCCTGCTTTCAAAGTTCGCGGTTTGACCGGCTTGCATGGCGAGCCGTAGCAATAGGTCCAGGCCGGCATGTCTTTCGTCACCACGGAGCAGGCGCCGATGACCGCGCCCGCCCCGATGGACACGCCGGGTAAAACGAAGGATCGGGCTCCGAGGAAAGCGTCCTCGCCAACGGTAATCCTAGCCGTCTTAAGGGGCAGATCGGGGTCCTCGAACTCATGTGTGCCCGTGCACAGATAGCTCTCCTGCGCCACCGTGCTCCGTGCCATAAGCTCGATGATCCCCAGGCTGTACGCACACGCACGCTCTCCCAGACAGGCTCGATCATGCATGATCAGGTTCCAGGGAACCTCTATCCTGGCGGACTGATGGACAAACGGTCTGCCGCTCAGCCGCGCGCCGAACAACCGCAACCAGACGAGCCGCCAGGGGTTGAGCGGTTTGGGCGTCCAGCGGCAGAAAACAAACCACACAAGCTGCCACAGCAAGAGAAGCGCAAGCTGCCACGGCGGCCGGGGCGACTCGTAGGCTGACTTTTGACTGTAGGTATAAAACCTGTCGTTTTCCATTGCTTACATGATATCCACGGGGCGGCCGGAAAGCTCGTTTTTCATTGCTCCCGGGGTACCTTTGCCGGGGCTCGCGCACCGTTCGAGTACCGGCATCATGCGGGTCAAAACTTCCTTGATATTGAACTGCCGGCTGTAACACTCCAGACAACGCGCTCGCATTGCTTCCCGGTCAGCCGCGGTCTTGTCAAGCCAGTTTCTCAGCAGCTTTTCCGTGCCGTCCCGATCGTCGGGTTCCACTAAACCAGCGCCGGCAGCGGCGACCTCTCTCCAGATGTTCACCTTATCGGACAGTAGCACCGGCGTTCCACAAGATAACGCCTCCGAGACGACCAGCCCGAAGTTCTCCTGATGCGACGGCAGGACAAGCGCCTCGGCTGCCCGAAGAGCGCCCCATTTGAGGTCGCCGCTCAGCATTCCCGTCCACAGCACCCGTTCCGAGGCGGATGGATGATCACGCAACAGCCCTTCTCTCAACGATGCGCCATAGGCTTCCCTTTCCCCCGGTCCCGCCACAACAAGCACGATGTCCGGAAAGGCGACCGCGACCCGGGCAAAAGCCCCCAGCAATAGGTCGACGCCTTTTTTTTCATGAATGCGCCCCATGTAGAGGAGGAATCGCTCACCGGCCGCCGGGAAGCGCCGGCGAAACTCCGTTACCTGCTGGCCCGCATCGCCAGGGGGCGGCAGGGTGCCAAAGCCAAAGACCACCTCATTGCACCGGTATGGCCGGAATGACTGCCTGGCAAGCAGACGTTCCTCCTCGGAAGTAAACAACACCGCTTGCGCATCCTTGAGCACGCGATAGTCCGCCCACGGCCAGTAAAGCAGCTTCTTCAGATGCTTCAGCGGGTAGGCGCGATTGAACCAGGGATCCAACATGCCGTGTGGAAACACCACATATGGTGTCTTAGTGCGACGCAGCGCCAGCCAGGTGCCCAGCGCCGGGTACTGCCACAATCCATTCACGATGACCAGGTCATAGCTGCTGGCGGTTTCCTTAAGCCATGGCACGAACCTGGCTGAATAGCCGTACTGAAGCCGAGCCGGGCCGAGGGCGTGCACCGGCGCAGGGAACGAACACACATGCTCGCACTCGGGATCATCGACGCTGGCAACCTCCAGTTGGTAGCCGAGTTCGTCGCCCAGCTCAGCCATCTGACGGACAAATTGAATCGGTCCTCCACCCCGAGGATCGACAGAATGAATGCAGTGGAGAAACTTCAAGCCGAGCGAGCCTCTAAACACCTGCGGATCCCTGACCCAATACAATGCTACACGCCGGAGGGATCCGGGCAAGCCCTGGCTCCTGGGGGCTCGGGCATCCTGCCCCCTCGCACAGGCGGGACCTCCAGTACCGTTTATCTGAAGGCATCTACAACACCGGGAGCGCTGGCTTCCAGCCAGCAAGATGCCGGCGCCTCCGGGTCGAACAAGCTCAGGTTAACGGTATTGGGCGGCCTGCCAGGATTTCCTTATACAGCGCCAGATACTCGCGAATCATGCCGTCGGCGTCAAAGCGTTTGGCGTTGTCATATCCTTTCTCGATCCAGACGGCCCGGCGTCCGGCGTCCAGCAATTCCCTGAGCGCGGCAGCAAAACCTTCCTCGTCTGCCACATCCTTGAGCAGCGCCGAGTCTCCGGTAATCTCCGGCAGCGGCGGGCGATCGCTGGCAACGACGGGGCAGCCGCATGCCTGAGCCTCGATCACAGGCCAACCAAAGCCTTCAGCCAGCGAGGGATAGAGAAGTGCAAAGGCGCGGCTATAAAGCGCCTGAAGGACAAGGTTGTCCGGCTTGACAGCCTCGACCACCCTGCCGGCAAGGTCGAGCTCGGCTGCCAGGCGTCTAAGCTCCGGCGTCAGGGGCTCACCGGCAAAGACCAGCTGTCCGGGCAACAGGCCCGCCAGCCGGGCGTATATTCTCATCACCGCCGGGCGGTTCTTGCGCCTTTCGTTGGAACCTACATGCAGGACGAACGGACGATCCGAATCCAGTCCTGCTACGTCCTTGAGAGCGGCTGCGGCTTCCGGCTCGGGCATCGCTCTGTAAGGGAAATTCAGGCCAACGTGTATGAGCCTCGTATGACCAGACCGCTCCGTGAGCCGCTCGACGTCCTGCTTAGTGTTCAGGGAGTCGCAGGCGATCACAGGCGCGCGCTTGAGCCTGCTCAGAATCCACTTCTGCAGCAGCGTTCCCAGGGCAGAAGCTGGGCAAGCGGTGTCCTCCCCGAGCGCGCCGCGCACGGCCAGCAGATCATGGCAGGTGACAAGGCACGGCGCTGACCCGACACAGTCAAGATAGACGGCGTTGCTCTGGTCGCAGATGTGGACGATGTCGGCCCACCCGGCCGCCCGGCGCAGGCTGAAGGGAAACAGGCAGTATTTATCCACGTAACCCAGCCATTTTCTCAAGCCGGTCGCGGGAGCAGGCAGCCTGCCCAGAAGGGGTTGTGGACTGGCGACACGCACCTGGCATCCCAGGCGAACAAGCCCGGACTCCAGCATGGCGCAGAAGCGCAGCATGCTTTCCTGGGCATCGGGACGATAGTTGCCGATCAGCAGAACCTTGATCATCTTCGCCGCATCTGAACCGCCAGGGCACGCGCCGGCGCTGCCCGCGAGTTGCGCAGCCCCAGCTGGTTAGCAGCCAGGCAAAACCCGGCAAACAGCCAGCCGTAGCCGTTGACCGTACCCTGCAACGTCATCTGCCCGACCAGCAGCGTAATCCCCTCGAAGCTGAAAAGCATGAGCGGCAGCGGGTTGTTCGATCGGTTTGTGGCGACCACCGCACCCCAGAAGAGATGTCCGAAGAGCCAGAAACGCAGCCCGACATAGAGCAGGCCAGATAGCCCCGCTTCGTCAATCAAGCGGGGCAGCTCATTTTCCGATAGGGTAAAGCGCCGGGCGCCGGTGGCAAGCACGGCCCCGGCATTGCTCCCGGCACCGACGCCTGCTCCCAGCACCGTTGCTCTCGGTATCGCCTCGAAGAGATCGGTAAAGATGTGCGTCGCTCTGGTCAGCATGGAGCCCTCGTTGGCCTGCGCCATCTCCTGGCGCTCCACCATAGCTTCGAAGGCGGTCGTAAACAGGGTCACATACAAGACCGCTCCGGCTATGCTGATCACCCCAGGCAGCAGCAGCGCCCTCAGCTGTTGCTCCCGGTTGGTCATGACCAGCCCGCTCAGCAACGACGCTCCCAGGGCGATAGCGGTTGCAAAGAACGCGGACCGGCTGCCGGAGACGTACAGGTTGACGAGCACCGCGCCCGTAGCCAGGATGGAGGCGATAGGGCCGAGCGGCCTGTCAGCCCTGGGGAGAAGCCAGAGCGTGAGAATCATGGCCACGATGCTTTCTATGAACATGACCTGGCCGGCCGAGAAGGTGAAGGTTCCGGAAGTGCGAACGATATCGCGCACGACCACGAAGGCGGTGGCCTCCTCGTCGAAGGTCTTGTTCAACCAGTGAGTCGGCCCGGCTTTGAACTGCAGAAACACGAGCACGGCTATAGGCATTGCCACCAGAAGCGTCAGCCGCATGAGCCTGGACAGATCCCTGCCGCGAAACTGCTCGCCGATGATGAACGCCAGCGGCAAGTACCAGAAGTAGTTGCGCCAGCCGATGATGCACACGAGCGGGTTGACGTTGTTGGCCAGCACCTGCACCATCGACAGAACGATGTAGTACGCGCCGAGCCCGATGCCGAAAATGAACAGCGGCGACCAGCGCGGCCACATCTTGTACCTGAGAGCAAGGTAGTACACGTACAACACGAACGGATCGCGGATGAAGTACAGAGCCTTGTGAAAGCCAGGAAAGAGCCACTTCCGCAAGACCCCTTCGAAAATGAGCAGCAAATAGATGATGAACACGAAGGTGACGATCCGCCGGCGCAATGCCTCTTCCCGGCTCTCCGCCGGTGAACTTGCGAACCACTTTTTCAGCTTGGCGAAAACCACTTCTACTCCTGCGTCCTGCCCACGCGGCGAAAACGTCACCAACGGCTGGATTCAGGGGCCGGTTGGCCGGCAGGAACGGGCGGCGGAGCTTCCACCGGCACTTCAGCCGCCATTGCCGAAAGGACCGCTCGCTCGTCGGCTCCGAAGAATACTGTTCCCCCTCCAGCCATTTCCTGGTGCTTGAGTTGCGTGGATAACAGGCGCAGCGACTCGACATATGTGTGCTTGAGCCTGACCACCACCAGCAGGTGCGCGTTTCGATCCAGCAGGGAGAGCGCATCCGAAGATTCCGTGACCGCCGCGGTGTCGAGAATGACCACGTCAGCCTGAGACTCCATCCTTGCCAGCAGGCTGCGGAACGCCGGTGATTCCAGCACCCCTGAAAAAACTGTGGCGGAACCGGCGGGGATAAGCAGGAGGTTTTCCTTCAGCGGATGAATGATCCTGTCCGGAGGAGAACCGTTTCCAGCAGCCAGGTAATCGCTCAACCCAGGGGATTTAGGTGCGTTCAAAATTTCGTGCAGGGACGGGTTCAAGAAGTTTGTGTCGATAATGACTACCCGCATACCGCTGCGTGCCAGGCTTATCGCCAGTCCGGCCGCCAGAATGGTCTTGCCGTCCTCGGGATCGCCGCTGCTAACCACCAATCTCTTGTGCGGTCCGGTGAGCCAGTTTCGCAGGTTTACACGCAAGCGCTGCAATCCTGGCAATACGTCTTCCACCTGCTTCGGAGTAACTACCGTCTCGATCCAGCCCACAATCGGCAATGGTACGAGGTCCACCGCCTGCTTTACTCTCTGGACAGCCGGGTTGAGGAAATAGACTATGGCAAAGGCGAAGAACCCTAGCACCGCTCCCAGCGCCACGCTGACAAGCACCCCCAGCGCCGCCCTTGTCTGCACCGGTGCACCGGGAACTTGAGGCCGATCCAGAACCTGGATGTTCGAGGCCTTGGCAGCAACGGTCTCCATAAGCCTGGTCGATTGCAGGTTGCGCTCTGTTTCCGAAACAGCCTGCTTGGTTACATCGACAGCGCGCAGCAGTTCCGCCAGTTTCAGCTGCTTGTCCGGCACGTCAGCCAGGCGCGCCTGCGCGGCAGCCAGTTCTGTCCGCAGGGTGGTAAGGGCTGTTTCCTGAGCAATCTCATCGGCCCTCGAATTAATCATGTCGGAGAGCATCTTTTGCTGTACCGGATCGTCTGCATACAAACGGGCTCCGGGGTCCTGCCAGCCTGCATCACCGATGATCGAGCGAACCCTTTCGCGCAGGGCTTCCTTGCTCTCCGCGATTGAGAGCTTGAGTTGCTGAATGCGCGGGTGGGCATCCTTGAGCTTGGTGCTGAAGTCGACGAGCCTTATCTCGTCGGCAGCAATCTTGGTCTTTAACCCTTTTACGGTCTCGTCCAGGTTGAGCCGCTGCGCCAGCATGGCGTCTTCAGGGCTGACCTTGAGCTGTGATTGCAGGAACCCTATCCTGCTGCGGTTTTCAGCAAGCGCCTTCTCTCCCTTCTTGATCGACAAATCGAGTTCGGCAATTACCCTGAGCATCTGAGCAACCTGTTCGTCCAGATCTACAGTCCCTTCTTCTTCCTGAAAGTTCTTCAGGTCCTCCCGGGCTTTGAGATTTGCTTGTCTGGCGTCCGCCAACTCCTTCTCCAGATACTTTCTTGCCTGTATGGCAGACTGAGCGGCCTGGCTACTGTTCACTCGCGAAAACGCATCGATGACCGCGTCCAGCACTGCCTTGCAAATGTTCGGGTCCCTGTCGCGGTAACGAACGACAATTATGTCGGCGTTGCTGACGGGAACGACGTTTATCGACCTCAGGCTATCCAGCGGGGGGCATCGGTCGGGGGGCAGCCGATCACGCAGAAGGGCGTGCGCTTCCCTGAGCACGATGTCGGACCGCAAGACTTCGCCGGCGGTCGCTATCGGGCTGTTGAAGAAAGCCGTAAGTGGGGCATAGAGTGAGGTCTGCTGGGAGGTCGGAAGAGCCTGAGCAAGCCTGGGCTGAACCCAGATGCGGGCCTGCGTCTCGTAAACTACCGGTTGCGACCAGGAATACGCGCAACCCAGCAGGACGACAGATACAAAAATGAGAAGTCCGAGAGCCAGGCCAACTGCTGTGTACTTAGTCATGCTAAAGAAAAGTCACCCGGCTTCTGGTGAAAGTTGACCCCACTCCGATATACGTTCAGGGTATCGTAAAAAAGATCCACATGGCAACTCCGGCGCCTCAGATTGGCAGCGGGATTGCTACCGTCTGCTCGGCCACGCCTCGACCACCTCGTACTGGGAAGCGACCGTCGCGCGCCCCTGCTCCGCCCAGCTATAGCGGCTGGATCTCCCTTCACGGTCGCGACGCTGCCCAGCAAATCGCCTGCCTCCTTCCTGTAGCTCGACCGCCCTGCCTCCCCTTCTGCCTGTCAGAAAGCGGACAACTTTATCCCACCAGGCTTTTGATTTCTGCGCTTTCAGCTCCTCCAGTCGCCTGCGAAGCTCCTCGTTTTCGCGCTGCACGACCGGCAGTCTGTTTGCCCTGGTTTCCAGGTAGGGCACCAGCTTCCGCAATTCCTCGTTTTCTCGCGCAAGCGCGGCAGCCCTGGCAGCCTGGGCCTCGAGGTCCGGCAACAGGAGTCGCGATTCCTCGTGCTTGCTGATCTGATGCTCGAGACAGCCGATGCGATAACTGGCAGCCTGTAGTTGCCGTTGTGCTTCCTGGAGCTTGCTAAGGAGTATCTCGAGCTCCGGCGACCGGACCGAATCGGCAGTCGCTTCCCACGGACCTGTGACCGCCTCAGCGACCACGACGTCTGCCTGCCGCGCTTCGGGCTCTCCCGTAGCCTGGCAGTGCGGCTCTCTTTCCGGTCTTTCGTCGCCCCGGGACTGCTCGATGATCGGCTCTGGTTGAGGAATCTCGCACCGCGCCTCCGATGCCGACAGCACGCTCCCGGTTGTTTGTTCATCGCGCATGTCAGCCAAACCCGCTACTGACTCGGGGCAAAAAAATGCCAGCAGATCTTGGGCGGCCAGAACCAGCGGCGGTGCTGGAGTCAACCGTTGAGTGTCGGTCTCGGCTTTTCCGGTCGCCGCTGTCTCGACCCCGGAATTGCTCAGCTGCTTGGGCGCACCGGCCAGGTTTATCAAAAGCTGAAACTGATCCTGAGTATTTACGGGATCTTCAGTACTTTTTTGAGTACGTTGCATCTCTGGTGACCACAAAGCGAGATCTAGATAATTATGATAATCATCACTCTAAATGTCTAGCTCTATATATGGTGCATACACGCCTGGTGTGCGCCCCCGTTCAAGGGCGCATTGCCCCCTGTCAGCCGGGCCCGAAGCGCCCGGCGGCACACGATCAATCCAGGTAAGGTTTCGGCCAAGACAGGTCACCCGCCTCGAAACTGTCATCCTGGCGAAGGATCTCGTGTCGGCACAAGGAGATGGTTTCTTCGGTCGCGCAGCCTGCCCTGAGCGGATGCTGTGAATGCGAAGCCAGGCTGCTGGAGCATGCGAAGGGCTCCCTCAGGACCGCTTTCGCTCCGCTCAAGCTCCATCGTAAGAGGATGACAGTTTCCGGGTTCCTCCACCTGTGCTGGCGAAACGTTACCAATCCAGGCTCTGCCGGACCATGCGATAGTAATCGCTCATGGTCAGAACACGCTCCGGCTCCGGAACGCCTTCATGAGCCAACTCTTCTTCCAGGTCGTCAACAAGGTCGCGCAGCCACTCGTTCTCTCTTTCGATACGCGCGGTCAGGCGCGCCCTGGCCTGCAGCTGCGGAGCCAGTCGCCGGAGTTCTTTCTGTTCGCTTTCTACCTGCTCGAGATCGGGCAGTGCCCGTGCCTGCTCCACGCAGTCCGCAAACTTGGATTCGAGGAATCCTAGCCTGTGATACAGAACCTGCAATTGCTGAAAAGTCCGGTCAAGCTCCAGCAGAACCAGACAAGCATTCGTGACATGCTTGGCATGACCGGTCGTGGGATCGCCTGCGGGCTGACAATACAAATCCGAGAAACTGTCGATCTCGAGACGCGATTGGTGCGCACCGCGCGCAGCAGGCTGCAGGTCGTTCATCGGTCGCCTCCGCCTAATGGCTCTGGAGCGCTATTATCATCGCGAGAAGCTTAAATGTCCAGCCATCGCATGTGATGCCTGCGGCCCCTGACACAGTTGACTCAACCTGGGGGCGCGGGCTACTCGGATATGAGCGCTCCGTCGCCTTCCACCGGCTCCTCCGCGCGACAATGCGCTCGGCGGCCACCGCCTCCTCGGCGCTGTTGCCTCGCTGTACATCGTTTCCACGAGAAGGCGGGACGGCTGCGCTGCCACGGTTTACATCGAAATTCGTCGTAAAGTGAACGGTATTGGTCTGCGGCGGAGACGCTACAATACCGCCGGCAGCGGCGTCCGTCCGGTCACGAACTCCAGCAGCTTGCGCCTCAGCTCCGCTATCTCATGGTTGCCCGGGTATTTCAGAGATGCCTGCTCGAGAACATCCAGCGCTCCGGCGAGATTTTTTTGGCCAATAAGCGCTCTCGCGCGTTCGAGTATCGCCGCACATTCGTCCTTACCGGTGGCACATTCTTGCCCGCCTGCGGCAATTTGACAGCTTCGGGCACCGGCGCCTTGCCGGGAGAGGACCCTGGCCGACGTTGTCAGCAAAACCCATGGCGGTTCCGGACGTGGAAAGATCTGGCGAGAAATGTCGGCAAATGTC
>DATNRD010000440.1:0-3983 GCA_036703665.1 Candidatus Obscuribacterales bacterium | reverse complement strand
CTGGTGGAACTGCCGGCCGAAATCGTGCTCGATGTGCCGCCTGCCGAGGTCGTAACCGCAGTCGACGAGCCGGTGGAGATGTCGTCGGAGGCGCTCAGCGGCGCCGGCTCGGCGATTAAGTTGAGGCGCTGCACTGCTCCTCCCAAGGAAGTCGTATCCCTTTCCGGAGTTCTTCTGCCGCAATCGGTCAGGGTAAAGGCCGGCCGCGGCGCGCAGGCCGCGGCCTTCAAGCAGGGAACAGACTACTTGCTCGACGGGCAGTGGGGGGCTCTGGCGCGTGCGCCTTCAGGAGCCATCAAAAAAGGCCAGACGGTCTACGTCGACTACAAATGTTCGACAGCTCGCCTCGACACGCTGGTCATCAATGAAGCCGGGAAACTCAGCCTGTTGCGCGGAAAGCCGGCCATGTCGGCGCCGCTGCCCCCGCGCGTGCCTGCCGATGTGCTGCCGCTCGCCAACCTCTATGTTCCGCCTGCCGGGCGCGCTGCCGGTGCTGCGGATATCCTGCCTGTGAAGTCGCTGCAGCCCGCACCACCACCTTTGGAGGTGCGCCAGCTCAATGCGCGGGCGCTGGCAAAGACGCTAGGCAAGCTGAAGACCAATCAAGACGTGCAGATCGTCTTCTGGGGAGACAGCGTCACAGGCGGCGCGGACGCCAGTACGCCTGACAAGAGCTTTGCCAGTATGCTCGTGTCGTTGTTGCGCGAGCGTTTTCCGCAGGCGAATATCTCCGCCGAAAACGCAGGCGTGGGGGGATCCAACACGGTCGGCCGGCTGCCGGCCTTCCAGAGCGAGGTTCTTGCCAAGCAGCCGGATCTCGTCGTGGTGGAATTCATCAACGATATGCGCCTGCCGGCCGAGATTGCGGAGGCCAATTACGCGAAGATCTTGGCGGCCCTCAAGCAGGCTGGATGCGACGTCATATTGTGCGTGCCCCACCTGCCCGTTCCCGCACTCATGGGTGCAAAGTCGTGGGAGCAGGTGGCGCAACATCCCTATTTCAAATTCCTCAGGCGCACCGCCCGGAGTGCCCAAACGGGACTGGCCGATGTTGCCCGGCGCTGGACAAATCTCGACAGGGAAGGCTTGCGACCGGATCTAATGCTGGCTGACGAGATCATTCATCCCAACGATCGCGGGCACGCCATTTACGCCGAAGAGCTGCTCAACTGTTTTGTCAGCGCTCCGTCGCCTCCCAGCGGCGGCTCCGCGGCCTCGCTCCGTCGCTGACGCAAGGAGGAGCGCAAGGCTCCCCCGCCTTGCGCGACGACGGAGCGGGTGGGACGGCGTACAGCGAGGCAACGACGGCGACGCCGTCGGCCGCCGAGCGTGTTGACGCGCGGAGGAGGAGCGCAATGCTCCCCAGCCTTGCGCGACGACGGAGCGCTTAAAAAAGGAGGGGAGCCGAAGCTCCCCTCCTTGATGATTTCGACAATTGATCGAAATTAGCTGAACAGGTTGGCATCGCGGGCGGAGGCAACGAGCCAGTTGATGACACCGGGTGTTGCCAAACCACCGGTTACGCCGGCGGCGCCGAAGAGCACCTTCTTCATAGCATCTTGAGTTCCGGCAGCCATGTGCATGAAGCCGAAAATCATGGTCGGTCCGCCCCAGGCAATGCCGAGGATTTCCAGACCGTTGGCGATGATGTTGAGCAAGGCTTCGAGGTTGGCCAGGTTGTTCACGCGGACCGTACCTGCGGTGTTGATGCCCTGGACAACGGTGGCATCACCGGCTTGCGGACCGATGGTACCGTTGGTGGCACCTTGAAGCATCGGGGCGCGGCCCGTGTCGACCGTGTCGGTCTGTGAGCCGGTGATCGGGTTGAAACGCTGCTGTTCACCAGGGGCGCCTGCCGAGAACGCATCGCCGCCAAATTGGGCGTGAGCCGGGGCTCCGAGGAACATAGCAACTGCGAAGGAAGTGCCAATGGCGGCCATAGTAAGCTTAGAGAAAACGTTCATGCAGTGACCTCCTGCCAACTCTTGTTCAGTTTGAGTAGTAAATATTGAGATCAATGTCGGGCTGGAAGTGCCCCCTTGAAATCAATGCGGTAAGAGTACTCTAAGCAGGCGAGCAAGTCAAGCCCGAAAATTGTTTTCTGCGATACAAAATTCCCGGCGCCCCCGACACAGGCTGTACCGCCTCCCGATGCCGTTTGGTGCCGGCACGGTCTGGAGGGTGCGTGCAATCTATATAATATAGGCAATGACGCGCCTGACTCGTTGTGCGCTGGACATGAGCAGTTCCCAGACGGCGGCGCCATAGCCGCCCAGTTTCGTTTCGCCCATTCGTTTTTCGAGCTGGCGAATCGTGGCGGCTACGTCCATGAAGCTGACCACCGGTGCGCCGCGCCCGGCAGCCAGCGCCTTCGACTGCACCTTCACCAGTGCCAGAGCGAGAATCAAGTGATGAAACCCGGCCAGCAGGCTGAGTTGTCCGAATCCAGCACCGAAATACAGCTTCCCGAACACTCGCGAGAAGAAATAGCGGTAGAGCAAATCTTCTATTTCAGGATCTCTCTCGGGCCACGGTACTGCTTTCAGCTCCTCGAAGGTGTACGAGCGACCGGGGAAGGGTATCTTCGTGCCCTGGAAAGCCACCTGATAGAGGAACCGGAAGGTGTTGAAATCGCCTTCTCCACGCCCCAGAGGTTTCACGGGAAAGTAAAGCTTGTGCAGTGCCACCAGCAAGTGCCTGTCGAGACGCTTGAGCAAAGGCTGACCCTCCGGCATCGGCGCGGGTTTGCTGGGCAGCTGCGACACCAGGTACTCGGAGCATTTGAGCATCCGCTCTTCAATAGAAAGAGACCGATTTCTCAGACAAGCAACCAGTTCCCCTTCATGTTTCAGGTATTCATCCCAGGTCATCGGCTGTCCGACCGCGAAGTTCAAGACCGACCAGTTGGGGTGATGATCGGGGTTGAGGGCCCGGAACTCCTCCCACTTTTGCCGGAGCAGGTCTTCTTGCTCTACCAGTGCCTTGCCGGAGTTGTAGACCACGCCGGCGCTGTAGAAGCTCACCGTGGCATAGACACCGGAAGGAGTCTCATTGAAGCAATAAGGGAAAAGCTGGCAGATTGCAGGCTTAGCCCTGGCTCCGAAATTCTTGTGAATGAAGCAGAGGTTGTCCACCAGAAAGGGACAGTGCCCGTCTTCTCCCTTGATAATCGCGTGTGTGTAGGGGCTGTCTGCTTTCTCGTAGTCGCGCAGCTCTCGAAAGAGCCTCCTGCCCCGATATTTGTTGTTGAGGGCGGCCCAGTCCTTTTCGGAAATCCGGTCGTAGTCCTCTGTGGTTAACGGTACGGCCCAGCCGCTGCAACACTTTCCGCAGCCGGTGCATTCGTAGTTGATGCCTTCGGGAATGTGCAATGTGATCATTAAGTGCTCCGTCGCCTCCGTTCCTCGGCGGCTACGCCGCCTTGCTCCGTCGCTTCGCGTCTGCACAATGTTCTTATGCTCCGGAGGCTCGCAAGTCTTCCCGCCTGCGCTACGCGCGTCAGGACGCTCGGCGGCCGATTGCTCCTGGCAACCGTTGCCTCGCTAGACGCTGGAGACTCTGTCATGATCCTCACATCTTAAAAGATACCGCAGAGGCGGGGCAGGCGAGGGGCGCCAAACAAATGGGACCCTGTTCGGGTCCCTCTGCTTGCCTGGCTTGCTGTCAGCTACTTTAGCTGAACAGATTGGCGTCTCTTGCCGAAGCAACCAGCCAGTTGATGACGCCAGGAGTTGCCAGCCCGCCAGTCACGCCAGCGGCACCGAAGAGCACCTTTTTCATGGCGTCCTGCGTGCCTGCTGCCATGTGCATGAACCCGAAGATCATGGTCGGACCGCCCCAGGCGATACCGAGAATCTCGAGTCCGTTGGCGATGATGTTGAGCAACGCTTCCAGGTTGGCCAGGTTGTTTACACGCACCGTGCCGGCGGTGTTGATGCCCTGCACCACGGTAGCATCACCAGCTTGCGGGCCGATGGTACCGT
>DATNRD010000439.1:0-11545 GCA_036703665.1 Candidatus Obscuribacterales bacterium | reverse complement strand
GGCGTCTGGCGTGTGCCCATCGTGGTGCCTCCATTGGGGGTGGAATCCGGGGAGTGGGTCATACACAACTCTCCTTATGTAAGCGCCTCCGTCGCGGCGTCCAGCCGCTCCTCCGCGCGTCAACACGCTCGGCAGCGGCCGGCGTCGCCGCCCTTGCCTCGCTGTAGGTCTGCTGCGCACGGGGCGCTTAGAGCTCATGGCCTGGCTTACTCAGCCGGCTGAAGAAGAGACGGCGTGGCTACTTGCCCGCCTGGTGTCCTCGCGCGCCATATCGGCACACCAACCTTCTCCACCCTCGCCGAAGCGGGGAGGCGGAAGATGACGGCTGGTTGAGCTAGATCAGCGCTATGAGGGGTTTTGCTTTGATCTCAGGTTCTAAGAAAGGAGAAATAGACGGCTCCTAACCTAGCGGAGGCCGTTCACTGAAATCAATAAGAAAGGCCCGGCCGGTGGGGTGAGCCATGGTACAGGTGGAGATCTGCGATTCTGCTGGATCCCCTCGACATCGGGTTTTCAGGGGGTGATTATGGTCCGCCGTGCGATGGGCCTGTTACCCCAATCCACCGAACTGTGGCCAATCGCGCAGTTGCGCCAGCCAGCGGCACGGATCCACAGTACGGGCCGAAACCCCCGGTAGGGCATGTCGCATGGCGGCCAGCCTTGTTAAGCAGTTAGAACGACCGTGGTCCTGACCTGCCGAGCAGCCAAGGATTTTGTCGGCGGGTCACAGCTGAAACTGAGATTCTTCGGTCGCGGACCCTGTCCTTAGCGGAAGCTGTGTATGCGGAGCCAGGCTGCTCGAGCGTGCGAAGGGCTCCCTCAGAATGACAGGTTCGCCATCGAGTAACCTGGTCCAAGGTGATGCGCCTGGGCTTGTGAAGAAGTGCTAAAGCATGTGGAACTGGTAATTGAGGTCAATCCAGCAGCAAAGCGCAAAGACAAGCAACACGGCCAGGAAGCAAACCCAGAAGTACTGTAGGAAGGTCAGGCGTTCGGGGTCGAGAATGTCGAACATTCCGGTGTGACCTCATGCGGGGCGGAACTGGCTGGCGCGCTGGTACGAGCCCGGACGAGACCTGTACAGCGCCAAGAATTGTATAATCTTGCTCCCGGCTTGTCATTAGCGGCAGGCCCTCAATTGTCGAGAGCAGTACTTTGACCAGTATCGACCTGCCCAAGGTCATAGGAATAATCCTCTGCGAGCGCGTGCTGCTGGACGTGCTGAGGCGCGATGCCATCTCCTGCATCAACATCCACAACGGCATATCCGTGCCCACCTTCCCGGCCGTCATCCCGCAAGTTTACGCCTTTGCCCAGCTCACGGGCTCGCATCGTGAGTTTACCTACCAGTTCAAGATTGTAGACCGGCGGCAGCAGATCATCGCCATGTCGCCCGTGGCCAGGGTGGAGCCTCTGCCCAATCGCTTCATGACTCACAAAATAATCAGCGCCTTTCAAGGGCTCACCTTTTCTGAAGAGGGCATGTACGACATCGTCCTTGCTCTCGAGGGGGAGGATATCGGGTCGCTGCCCTTTCAGGTCATACAGGTCACGCCCGAAGTCGTCGCTTGAGCCGCTCACAGCCGCTGCAAGCCATTAGAATAGTTACTAGGGTAAAGCCGGAGGCGCCTGCTCATGTTCGTTGAGCTTTTATCCTGGACGGTCCCTGGTAACCAGAAAGAAAGTTCACTCAACTTGCTGCGCGCGCTCCACCATCAAATGGACGCCAGCGGAGGGCTGGTTCGTTCGCTGGTCGGGCGCGAGGTTCGCAATCCCGATTGCCTGGTTTCGCTGACTTTCTGGAAAAGCTGGGAGGACGTCGCCAGGTTTCTCGCCAGCTCAGGGTCTTCGATACTGAATGAACACGGGAACAACAGCTCGGAGCGACCCAAGCCGCACCACTTCGAAATTCTCTGGGAATGGCCGCAAGAGGAAGTTGATACCAAATTCGGTGAATGCTTCTGGTCGATCCACGAGTTCTACCCAGCGCGAGCCGCCATGAACCAGTTGTTGGACGGCTTGCGGCACTGGGCTCCGTCGTTGTCCGCAAGCGGCGGCTTCCGTTGCGCGGCGCTCTGGCTCGATAAGAACGATGACGGCCACCTGGCGCTGGCCACGCAGTGGACCGGAGATGGAGCACCGGAACTGGGGCTGCCGGAAGAAATCCGCGCCGCCTCCGGTAGGACCACGCAAATCGTCGCGCGCCTCCGCGTCACCGACCAGTATCATCTTGGCGTGGTTTAGCGCCCGGCTCTGGCTGGCGGGCGTGCCGGAGGCGCGGGCTTTCTGGCGCCGGCAAGAGCGACAACCTCCGGCACATCCGGGTAGTAGCGCCTCAGCTGCGCTGCGACCTGCTGCTGACCGCTGTTGTTGCCCTGGCCCTGAAACATCCTGTACTTCAACCAGAGCGCCTCCCAGTTGGATGGATCCAGCATCAGCGCCTGGTCCACCAGCTTTTCGGAAACAGGGGCAAGGGCAGGCGCCCGGAAGGACAGGGCTGCCAGGGCGGCGCACACATGGGGGTCGGCGGGGGCCATTGCCGCGGCCCTGGTGAGCAGTGTTTGCGCCGAAAGCAACTCGGCCGGCCCGGACCCGGCGTTCATGTATACCTGCGCCCACCCAGCCAGTACACGCGCATGCATCTCGTCGTCCCTGGACGCCGCAGCCAACCTGGCTGCCTCTTCGCTTTTCCGGACAGCCAGCGTCAACCATTGCCGGTCGTTCGTGCGCTTGTACTTCGTAAGGTAAGCTTGCGCCAGGTAGGCAATCGCCAGCGCTTCGCCGCTCCTCGATCCCTTCGCTTTTGCTTGCCCGGCGATTTGCTCGTAACTGCCGATGGCTGCCTCGATGTTCTTGGTTCGTAACAGCGACATCTCTACCCGGCTCAGCTCATCGGTGAGCTCCTCCAGGGCGACAAACTCGGGCGGCCGCTCGAGCATCAGTCGCTCATTACGGTAGTCGATGGTCAGGCGGAACCTGCTCCAGATTGGATTTCCGAGGATGCCCATCGAGGAGGCGGCGAACAGTCCGCCCGCTCCACCGGCAACACTCTCAGGAGCCAGCGCAAATACCGGGTTCTTGATGCTCAGACTGCCCAGGGACAGGCTCTTCAGCCTGATGGCGCCGATGCTCACCTTCTGACCGTCGATTCCGAAGACCTGCCCCACTGGAAGCACGGGTCCCGAGAGCCACGGCTTGGCTGCCGACGGCGGCAAGTTGTTGAAGGCGGCGCCGGTATCGACCAGGAAATTGAAGTCGTGTTTGCCGTCGAGCTTTCCGGCAACGACAAGGGCCGTGGCTCCGAAGCTGGGCGAGGTCGGTACTATGACAGCATTCTTTGGGACGCTTACTTTGTTGGGGTCCGAAAGGACGACCTTCTTGTCGCGGAAATCGATGGTGACGAGAAAACGGCGCAGGATGTTCGCTCCGATTAATCCGGCCGGACGTTCGCCCATGGCTTTGGCGAAGGACGAGAGGTCCGTAATCAGCACCGGGATATTGGTGAGCGTTATGTCGCCAAGCGAGATGGCTTGCAGCGTGGTGTAGCTCAAGGGAACCGCTTTGGCGCCGGCCGTGATCGAGAAGTTGGCGGTCGAATACGGCCCGAAAGTGCCGGCTATCCCTTTATCGAGCACACTTTGACTGGCGCCCGTGTCGAGGATGAACTTCAGGTCCGTCTTATTGTTCACACGGGCGCGGACGACAATTTCGTTGGCAACGTAGTCGAAAGGCAGCGTTACCGGTCCTTCCTTGACTCTGGCTACCTCCGATTCCGGGGGCATTTCAAAGACCTTGTCATCGAGTGCGACGCCGAACTGCTGGGATTCGAGCACCGTTTCGGAGGTCTTTTTCCCGGAGCTGTACTCGATGGTCTTGAATGGAAGCTGGGTTCCAGCCACGGTTCTGTAGTCGTAATACTCCACCGACTGAAGGGCCGGGACGCCTTGCTCTGGATCTGTGCCGGTGTACTCGCTGCGCACAACAAGGTGCGTCCCCTCGTCGGCGTAGAAGGTGGTCGGCTTGCCGTCCTCTGCTGTCACTTGCAAAACATCACAGGAGCGCCCCTGGACAGTTTTCTTGCCGGTGACCGTGACCTTGCTGGCGGGATCCGACATCTTGAGCAGAAGATCCAGACCGTGACGCAGCTCCTCGGCTATTCGCTTGGCGGTTGTCTCGGTGCTCTTGCTCACCCAGTCGCCGAACTGCGTCCAGCTGTCCTTGCCGTCGAACCCCAACACCATGGGCTGGCCCAGGACGCTGGTCTCGATCCTGACCCTGTCACCCTTGCCGAGGATGTCGCACTCGAAAGAGTTGGCGGCCCCTGAGATACCCGAGGTGACGGTGACCCTGCCGTGGCTCCGGAAGGGCTGGGACTTCACCTCTTTGAGCTTCTCCAGCCCTCCGTACGCCTCGAGCACTTTTGCCGCAACCCCGGCTGCCTGGAAGGGAGCGGCAGCGGCTGCCGCCGGTGATGTTTGCTCCGGGGGCGCGGGCGTCGCGGCTGATGCCGTCGACTCTGGGGCGGATTTCGATGCTAACCCCGGGAGGCCGGGCGTCCCGCCTGCGTCGGAGCGGGCAAGATGCCCGCGCCCCCGGGTTGAGTCGACGGCATTGGGTGTCCCGCCTGCTCCGGGAGGACTGGCGAGCATGCTGGCGATTAAAACCGCCAGTGCGGCAATCCCCTGGTCTCTGGAATGCTGCATATGACGATCCCCGCATTGCACAGGGCTTGCGACTTAAGACGAGCAAAGCAGCCATTATCCCAGATTATTTGCTTCACGTTTGGGCACCGATGCCCACAAGTTCAGCTTCTCAGGTTAATCTTTGGGCTGGCGCACCGTCGGAGTTTTGTAAGCGTGAAGTCAACCCTAGACACCAGACTGATTGAGACGGTCGATGAGCTGAGGGCCTGGCGTTCCCGGTTTGCCGAGCGTTTCGGGGCAGGCAAGGGACGGCTCGGATTCGTTCCGACCATGGGAGCGCTCCACCCTGGCCATATGAGTCTGGTGGAAGCGGCCCTCAAGGAATGCCACCACGTAATCGTTTCCATTTTCGTAAACCCGCTCCAGTTTGGGCAGGGGGAAGATTTCAACCGCTACCCCAGACCGTTCGAAAAGGACATGGAGTTCTGTCGCGCAGCCGGAGTTCATGCCGTTTTTCATCCCGGTGTCGAGCAGATGTATCCGCAAGGGCAGGAGGGTCTGACGCGCGTCGCGCCGCCGCGGCACCTCATACGCCACCTGTGTGGTGCCTTTCGCCCTGGCCATTTCGAGGGAGTCGCCACCGTCGTCTGCAAACTTTTCGGAATGGTGCAGCCGCAGCGGGCGTACTTCGGAGAGAAGGACTACCAGCAGCTTGTCGTGATCCGGCAGATGGTGAAGGATTTAAACCTGCCGGTAACCATCGTCCCGGCGCCGACTTACAGGGAGCCTGACGGCCTGGCAATGAGCTCGAGAAACGTCTACTTGGACCAGGGCCAGCGCCGGGTGGCTCCTGAGCTTTACAAGGCGCTCTGTTTCGTCGCAGACCAAGCCGGCTCAGGCCAGATGAGTTTGTCCGAGGCACTTGCAGCCGGCCGGGAGAAGATCGCCGCTTTGCCAGGCGTGACGCTCCAGTACCTGGAGGCATGCGATCCGGTTTCTCTGGAACCGCTGGTGTCTTTTGCTCGACCGATGGTCATACTGGTGGCCGCCAAGTTCGGCGAGGTTCGCCTGATCGACAACGTGATCGTCAGCTAGAGACTCAGCACTCAGAATTTAAGGCTGTTCTTCAGGTCGCGTCCGGTACGGGCAAGGCGCGAACGCCGCTCGCTGGCGAGCAGCTCCTTGACGGTCGGCAGTCCGTGGGCTGCTTCCTGGAGGAACATGCCGGCAAAGGCTCCTGATTCAATCTCCGTAAGGATTGAATCGAGTCTTTCGGCGGTAGCGGTATTGATGATTTCCGGTCCAGCCAGGGCAGAGCCGTATTTGGCAGTGTTAGAGATCGCCTGGCGCATGCCGTCTATGCCCCGTTCGAAGAGCAGATCGGCTATCAACTTCACTTCCTTCAAGCAGGAGATGTAGGCCAGCTCAGGTTGATATCCGCGCTCGACCAGGGTTGTGAAGCTCGCCTTGATCAGCTCCGGGATGCCGCCGCACAACACGGCCTGCTCGCAGAAGAGGTCGGTGATCGTCTCCTCCTTGAAGGTAGTCTCAATTGCACCAGATCTGGTGCAGCCTATCGCCCTGGCGTAAGCCAGGCAACGGCGCCAGGCCAGTCCGGATGCGTCCTGCTCCACAGCAACCAGTGCAGGCAGCCCTTTGCCCTCCTCGTAAAGCGACCGCAGCTGCCGCCCTGGCCCTGTCGGAGCGACAAGCACGATGTCGGCGTCGTCAGGCAGCCTGACGGTCTTGTGCTGCACGGTGAAGCCATGGGCGAAAACAAAGGTGTCGTGCGCCTCCAGGTACGGCTCTATCTCATCCGTGTACACGGACGGCACGACCTCATCCGGCAGCAGAACGGCCAGAACTTCGCAGTTGTTCGCTACCTCCTGGATGGAGCGAGGCGGGAAGCCGTCTTTGTCTGCCTGCACGCGAGCCGGGCTGCCTTCGCGCGTGCCGACCCAGACCGCCAGGCCGCTGTCGCGCAAGTTCAAAGCCTGGGCTCGACCTTGATTGCCGTACCCGATCACGCCGATATTGAGGGAGCGCAGAGGCTCGATATCCGCATCGTTATCAAAAAAAATCCTGGCCATCGGTGTCTTTTGCAATGCCTTGCCATTGCGGCATTTTACTATCGAAGTGCGCCGGGCGCAGCTAATCTGGCTGCCCCGGTTCGCAGGCGGGGGCAATGCGGCAAGCGCTGTACGCAAAGCACTAAATTAAAGATTCGTTGTGAATCTTGCCGGATCGGGCCTGGCTGACTATCCTTGATTAGTTGAGCCTAATGTGCCGCATTGTTGGTCTGCCGCAGGCGCTAGCGATCCGAGCCAGGGCTCTATACCAGACAGCGGGTGCAAAGTCTTGACTGTATCAGCTCAGGCGACCAGTAATGTTTTGCAGCCGGTCGAAGTAGCCATCGTCGGTGATGGCAAGCGCAGTCTGGCTGCCGGGGCGGCCCTTGCCACGCAGGGTCACAGTGTCAGGCTGGCTTCTCTAAAGGCCAGACCTGGCGGCCGGGCGGACCTCTGCCATAGCGACAACCAGATCGGCAAGATCATGGAGAGGCTGCGCCTCGCCTGTATCGCACCGGATATCTCTGCTGCGGTGAAGGGGGTGGAGGTCGTGGTTATCTGCGCACCGGTAACCGAATACGGTGCGCTCGCGGCTTGCCTTGGCGGTAGCCTGTCCACAGGACAGACTGTAGTTTTAAGCGACGCCCCGCTATGTGCTTCGCTCCAGTTCGCCCAGAAAATTGCTGCCGCGGGACTGGATGCGCAGGTCAATATTCTCGAGATGGGGCGTTGGTTCGATTCGCTGGAAGTGCAGGCGGACCGGTTCGTCGTTCGAGGAGGCAGAGAAAGGGTGAGCATATGCGGGAGATCGCGCAACGAGACGCGGCGCGGCCTCCAGGGTTTGTCCCGGCTCTGGACCGGGCTTGTCCCGGCATCCAACCTTCTGGAACGGGGCTTTACCGATGTAGAAAGGTTGATCGGTCCGGTCTTGAGGCTATTCCGGCTGCTGTCGCCCCTTGTTCCCCAGCCGAGAATCGTTGACCCGCCGGGACCGGCCCTTGTTTCCATAGTCTCCAGGGTGGGGGACGAGGTCCAGGCGCTCGGGCGAAGCTTTGACTTGCGGCTGGGGGGGATTGAGCAAATCCTCACGGATTACACCGGCACCAGGGTAGGTTCTCTGGCCCAAGCAATCGTTGAGATTGAACAGCGGGCAGGCTGGCTGGGCGGGGTAGCAGTGGTCGATTGTGAACCGCTGGAGAAGCTGGCCGTCGATGTCGGTGAGACGCTGGTTCCGCTGGCCGCGCTGGCGATGCTGGCAAGACTTCCGGTTCCGACCATTGATGCGGTTGTTGAGCTGGCCTCATGCGTCACGCATCGCGATTTGCGGAAAGAAGGGCGCGGCCTTCACGAGCTGGGGCTCGTAGGGCTGGACGTGCAAGAGATAATCGAGCTCATTAACGCGTGAGGCGTGTCTGGCTGACGCCCGAACACACTGGGATTGTTGTATCTGCTGCCCCGGAAGCCGGCAAGATGCGGGCGTTCCCCGAAAGAGTCGAGACGGCGCAGCACGGTATGCACCGCAGTGAGTACCAGGGGGTTGAGGCGAGTTTTGCGGGAGCCACCACGCGTGATGTCAAGAAGTTGTGCCGGTGCTGTTAACATGTTGCGCGAGCTCGCCACGTCCCCGCTGGAGTCCGTAGAGTGAAAGCAGGTCCTGCTGCCGGAATTGCACCCCGCAAAGATTGCCCATGTGAGAGCCGTGTTGAACATGGATGGTTTTCAAGGTCATTGCATCTGCTCTCCATCAATTCTTAACCTTAGTTATCACTTGCTTCGGTAGAGCCAACAGGTTTTTGTCAGCACCAAGACATAGCTAATCACCCCGACCTGACCGCGAATTCGCGATCAAACGGCAGCCACCACGGCTGAAGGGGTCAGCTTACCTGCATTCAAACCGGAGCAGGAGAACGCTCTTAGTTAGTGGCAACGCTTTCGTCCCAGCTTCGGCTCTAAGGCTGGTCGAAAGGTAGTTGCTCAGCCGCTTACGCGCGAGTTTTCCCCACTCACAACACACGTGCAGTCCCATGCCGGGCACTGGCAGGCGGTCGGCGGAGCCGATGCTGTTGCGCCCTGACCCGGCTGACGACGAGTGGACGAACAAAGGAATCGACGAATGACGTCCAAGTTCCACAAGCACAGCGTTGCTGATATTGCGCGTGCCACGCCGGTGGCGTATGTGACGGATCGCGAGATCTGGACACAGCTGGCTACCCCGATGGTGAAGAGCCTGCTCGGCCCCATCGACTTTGCTGCCTCTCGCATTCAGCTGATGGAGACGACCAAGGGGCTCTTCCCCGGCGACGAGGTGACCAACCTCAACGACCATCGGCTGTACGGCGGGCAGACTGGATTCATTCGCTTCCCGTACCTGCACTCCTTCTACAAGACCGAGAACGGTGCCTTCATCATCAAGCGCGATGGTGCCAAGGTCGAGGCTCTCGGCTGGTTCGGGGACGTGCTCAAGGGGCGGGGCGAGCTGATCTTCCGGGCGGCGCTGCGGGACCGTCGTTACGACGGCTCCAGGCATGCCAACGACTGTGCCCTGGTCGACTTCCCGTACGACGATCCGGTGCTGAACAAGCCGCTTCCCTTCGATGTTCGCAGCGCGGAGATCTCGGTGTACGGCTTCCTGCCTGGCTCTCGGGTCGTGGCAAGCTCGGGTGACCGGGAGCTGGACCAGTTCATCGAGAAGCCGTTCACGTTCCTGGACAGGCCGGAGCTGTTCCTCAGCCTGTTCAAGCGTGCCTGGCAGTCGCAGCGTGCTCCCGGACAGAACGCGGCGCCCATCCCGGATGTCTCGAAGCTGATCTCGCCGCGGTTCGACGCCATCGCCAGCAAGCGTGGCTACGACGTCCTCGAGGCGGCTCCCAGCCATTACCACGTGGCCATGTGGGCCTACGCGCTCGGGTATCGCTTCACCGATCCGGCTCAGGCCAAGGTGTTCAGCGATCTGAGCGCCGGCATCGCCCGGATAAAGGCCGCCGGTGTGCCGCTCAACCGCGCTCAGGAGTCGTGGGTGTGCGTCATCCAGAGCCTGCGTCCGGTGGACCTCATCCCGAAGGAGCTGTACCTGGGCGGGCCCGTCTGGCCGCAGGACAACATCGGTCCGCAGAACCTCTGGATGAACAAGCCGCTCAGCGACAAGGGCAAGTCGCTGCTGGCGCGATAGGGAGCTGGGGGCTCACGGCTCCGGCAAGGACGACGTCTCCGGCAGCTCAGACTCCGGTCAGACGTGGTTCTATCCGCAGACGCTGAACCGCCCAGCAACACAGGTGAGCCACGAAACGCCCGGCGTTCCGTGGAAGTGTACTCCGGCAAGCGGCCTGTCTCACCCAGGCCGCTTGCCACTTTTACCCGCCCCGCCGGGACTGTTCTGCTCTGCAGAAATTTTTTGTTACAGGTGTGACATGATATAGTAGAACCCGGCGCCCCTTATCGAGCCGATGACAGGGTGCTTGTTGGCGGCAACGGTTCTTTGTCTGCTCAGGAGATCAGGAACTGCATTGCCGCTTCCGCGAGCATGGCCGCGCCTATGGGGATGGCCGACTCGTCTATATCGAATGTGGGCGTGTGCAGGCGGCGCGGGCTGCCTTCGATGAGCGTTCCCAGCCGGAAAAAGCAGCCGGGCATGTGCTGGGACAGGAAGCTGAAATCCTCGCTGCCCATCTCCGGCCCTGCCGGCATGACGTTTTCGCTACCGAGCATCCTGCGACCGACAAACCTGATGAGGTTAGTGAGCTGGGGATCGTTATTAACGGGCGGGTTGTCCTGGTTGTAGCGCAGCTCGTATGAACCCCCGAGTGCCTCCACGATACCAACGGTCTTTTCGATCTCTTCCCGGAGAAAAGCGTGCAGGGCCGTGTCGAAATAGCGCACGGTGCCGGCCAGCTCTACCTCCTCGGCGACTATGTTGTGAGCGTAGGTCTGGCTGCGCATGCCGCCAATACTGAGAACGACAGGCGAAAGCGGGGCGGTGCGCCTGGAGACGATGGTCTGCAGCGCCTGAACGACATTGCAAGCCAGGACGACAGCATCCACGCCGGTTTCCGGAAAAGCTCCGTGCGTGCCCACGCCGCGTATGGTCAGGTCGAACGAATCGCAGGCAGCCAGTTGCGGACCTTCGCTGGCCGCGATCTTCCCGACCGGCAGCCGTGGATCAACGTGCAGGGCGATAATCCCCTCTGCGTCATGGGTGGCGCCGCTTTCGATGACCAGAACGGCGCCTGACTTGCCGTCCTCGTTGACGGTTTCTTCAGCCGGTTGAAACAGGAACCGGACACGTCCGCTCCTGGGCCTGGTTTGCGCCAGCAGCATGGCGGCTCCCAGGGCACAGGTCACATGCACGTCGTGCCCGCAGGCATGCATGACGCCGTTGTTTTTGGAAGCATAGTTGCAGGCATTGGCTTCCTGGATGGGCAGGGCGTCCATGTCGGCGCGGATGATAACTGTTCTACCCTCGCCGATTTCGCCTACTACACCGGTGCCGCCTACCCCGAGACGGATGTCGTATCCCAGCTCGAACAGCGTGTCTGTGATGAGTTTGGCGGTCTCGCGCTCCTTGAAGCTGAGCTCCGGGTGGGCGTGGATGTGCCGACGAAGCTTGACAAGTTTTGGCTGCAGCGCTTTGGCGCGCGCAAGCGTGTCCTGGTGCTCGGAGACCGTCGTGGTCATGAGTGCGGACCTCGAGGGTGCTGGACTCCGTTTAATGATACATCCACGGGTTCCCGGATTAGGCGGGCCAGGTGCCTGAGGGTGGCGGAAGGCCATGCGTGCAAGGCGACAATTGGAGGCAGCGAATGGTCCACACTATGTTCCTCGGAACATATTCAGTGA
>DATNRD010000438.1:0-3889 GCA_036703665.1 Candidatus Obscuribacterales bacterium | reverse complement strand
CGCCGCTACCTCCAGACCGGCAAACGGCTCCTGTTGCTGCAGCATTTCGAAAACCGTATCGACTCGCGTGGCAGGAATCTCCTCGAACGGGCAGTCCGGCAGCTTGAGCCCGGGACTTATCCAGATGAGCAGCGGCATCTTTTTGTGCTCCCAGCGCACCAGGCCCATATTGAGCGACGGCTCGCCCGGGTTATAGAGCTCCGCCGGCGCATTGGGCGCCCGATTCAAGCCGGGCGACAGGTGCACGCCCGAGGCGCTGGGCAGATTGCTGCCCCCCGGGCGCATGATGCTCTGAAACCCGGCCCTGGGCAGGTTTCTGGTTTGCGCCCCCGCCGGCCGGGCAAGCGGCCAGGCGAAAAGCCAAACGCATTCAAGCAGCAGTAACAACGTCAGGGCGTTTACGCGCGGCTTCATACAAAACAGGATACCCGAAGAGCCTGCAACGCGCAGACGGCTGTGTACAAACGCGAAACGGGGGCGTCCAGGGGCGCGCTCATATAATGGAAACAGGTGAAGTTGCATCCTGCCGGGCCCGCTAGCCGCGGCAAGATTTAAGGTAACCGCGATTGACCGTAGATTACAAAGCAATGAGCCTGCGCCTGGCGGAGGCTGTCGCCGACCAGCTCCGCGCCAAGCCAGCCAGCTGCCTCGGTCTGCCCACCGGACGAACGCCGCTGGGACTGTACGAAACGCTGGCCGAGTGGTCGCGCACCGGCGCGCTCGACTGGCGCGCCGCTCGCTGCTTCGCCCTGGATGAGTACATAGATGTTCCGGGCGAGCACTCGTTTGCTTGCTATCTGGATAGCAACATCTTTCGCCACACCAATCTTCCCGAGTCGGCACGATTCAACCCGCTCTGGGTCGACGACTACGACGCGTGTATCGCCGCTGCCGGCGGACTCGACCTGACCATCGTCGGCATCGGAATCAACGGGCACATCGCCTTCAATGAGCCGGGCACGCCGCTTGCCAGCTGGACCCACTGCGCCTGGCTGACCGAGTCGACCCGCAGGGCCAACGCCCCCGACTTCGGCGGCCTCGAGGCGGTACCGAGCCGAGCCGTGACCATGGGGCTTACAACCATCATGTCCAGCCGCAAGGTGATTCTTATAGCCAGCGGCCAGCACAAGCAGGGTATTCTGAGCCGGGCGCTGACTGGCCCGGTCACCGCCGCCGTGCCCGCCTCCTACCTGCAGGTGCATCCGGCCCTTACCGTGTTGACAGACTTCGGCTTCGAAGCAAGATGGCAGCCATCCCGGGCGGTCTCGAGAATACAATATTAGGTGTCGCGCTACAGCAGCCCGTGGAGGGCATCCATGCCATCGCAGTCGATCAGGCGATCCGGACGCAGGCTGGCTCTGCCGGTTACCACCCTTGTCGCCCTTTCAGCACTCTGGCTCTGTCCGGCCAGGCAGGCAGCAGCTGAGAAAGTGGACCCGGAGTTGATACCGCCCGATGTCACCGTGCCGCTGATTACGCCACCACATTCGATACCGCCGCCCGCCGCCCCGGCGCCCGGACAGGCTGTGGCAGTGCCGCCGCAGCAGGGAACCACCCAGGCTGCGCCTGATGCTATGAAGAAAGACCCTTTGGCGGTCATGGATACCAGCAAGGGCACCGTCACCATCCGGCTGTTTCGTAAACTTGCGCCGGTGACCGTGGCTCACTTCATCGAGCTGGTGAACAAGGGCTTCTACAACGGGCTGACCTTCCATCGCGTCGAGCCGGGCTTCGTCGTCCAGGGCGGTTGCCCGAACGGCAACGGCAGTGGTTTGTACATCGACCCGACCACGAACAAACCAAAATTCTTGAATCTGGAGACAAACCCGAACCTGCGCCACAACGCCCCGGGTGTGGTGGCCATGGCTCGCTTCGGCAGAAACCCCAATTCCGCCAGCTGCCAGTTCTACATCACCTTACAGGCGCAACCGCAATTGGACAACAAATACTCGGTATTCGGCGGCGTCGTAAACGGCATGCAGACAGTCCGGCAGTTAGCCGTAGGCGACAAGATCGTCTCAATCAAGATCCAGGAGCAATAGGGCACCGGCCCTTTTTCAATGGGCGGAGGCAGCGGCAAGGACGGCCATGACGCGCTTGAGCAGTTTGCGCCCGCCCGAGTGGTTCAGGTGAGCGGTATCCCAGTAGTCTGCCAAGACGAATTCCCGGCTGTCGCCCAGGTCCAGGAGGTAGACGCCCGGTCTGGCAGCCGCTCTGGCCAGGCGCGCGCGAAATCCATCATAGAAGCCGGCCGGCAGAAGCGATCGGTTCAGCTCCGTCAACGGCATGTTGACTATGAGCACCTTCGTCCCTCGCTCCCGGCAGACGCGCAATAGCTCGCCGAGAAAGCCCATCTGCACATTCAAGGATGGCGCGTCGATGTTTCTGTACCGCCGCCTGTATTCGCGCGCGCTGCTCTGCCAGCGCTCGGCATCGCTGCCCGAGAGCATGAATGCCGCCGCCTGGTCACCCGTCGGTCTGGTGGCCGGCGGTGGCGTCAGGCCGGCAAGCCTATAGACCTTGTTGACCGCCTTCTCGAGCTCCTTTTGCATACGCCAGCGCTTGCCATACAAGAAGCAGGTATGGGTAGCCAGGAAATCGGCCTTCATCTGCCATTCTGGAAGATACAGATCGGCATAGCGGCTGAAGTTAGCCAGCCCCACCAGACGCCGGAAGGTCATGGTGGCAGTAGGGGCCGGCAGGTCGAAGTCACTGAAGTCGCGTGGAGCGATGCCCATGATTATCCATTCCGGCCGCTTGGCGTCCTTAAGATACTCGGTCACATAAATGTACGCATCGGAGACCATCTGCCCGAAGATAGCCAGGCTGAACACTGTGGGATCCTTCCATCCGAGGTGCCTCAACTCCGCTTCCATGGCCTTGGATACGTGATGATGAAAGATGTCCGGCAGGGCTGGGTTCTGGTCTCGATCCACGGCCCAGAACGGGAAATTCATGAGCGAGGAGCCCAAAAGAACAACATCAGGCCGTTTCTTGAGAACATGAAGGTCAGTCAGAGCAAGATCAATTGCGCCGCTGCCGCTGGTCAGGTCCAACGACGTGGATTTCTCCTGCCCGGCCCAGGGCAAAAGCACGAGGTTCATGGCAACAAAGGCCGCCAGCGCCCAGATGGCCGCCGCTTCAAGTACCGGCCGCCAAGCCCGACGACCCGGCCGGCTAAGCCCGCCCGAGCCCGGCTCGATGGCTTCCTTTTCCAGAGTTGTGGGCAACCTCTACGCCCTGCCCTTTCTGACCCTTGACTATTTTAGGCAGCCGGCAGAGCATTAGCAGCGGTGAATAGTTAAGCTGATGAAGCTTTAAGATCACGTGGAGTTCGGATCGTAGTATGGGGGCAGGGCTGGAGCCGGCTCGGACTGGAAAGGCTTCGTGTCGAACGGCAGCGGTGCGGACTTCGGCCTGCGACCGGGGCTGCGCTCAATCCACTCTCCTTTGTCGGGATCGAATTCCCAGCGATAGCTGCCCGGTGGCAGCTTCATCAATTCGTTCATCTGCCGGTCGAGCTCCTTGAACATTTCCGAGAACTGGGGCGGCATCTCGGCAAACGGCATGCGGTAGCGCCCCGGGGGCATGAAATCCGGCAGCAGCGGTGAGCCCCATGTCCACGGCTCTCTGTCAGGCGCATCTGCCCTTGGTCGAGCTTTGGGTTTGGGACCGAGCGGTCCGGAAGGAGCCGACTGAGCAACGTCTATGCCGACCGTCCTTTTCAGGCGCTCTACCCGGTCGGCGTAAGCCATTGCCGGGCTGGGCTGCCCGAAAAGCCTCGTTTCCAGTCGCTCGAGGCGCTGGTCCAGCGTCTCTGTCGGGTAGGTTTTCTTCAGGATGCGCCACTCCAGCGTGTTCAGTATCGGATACTGCCAGGAGCCGAGCG
>DATNRD010000437.1:0-14276 GCA_036703665.1 Candidatus Obscuribacterales bacterium | reverse complement strand
CACAGTTCGTCCCTCCCTGATGGAAAAGGGGAGTTCCCGTCGCCTATATATGACCGCAGAAGGCTCAGTTAAGTTCCCAAAAACCCGCACAGCCCCTGGCTCCAACCTTTTCCGCCATACGAGACATTTCCAGAGTCGCATCAAGACTCCATTTTCGACAAGTTCCAGCAGGTGGACTGGGCTGATTAGCGGCAGAAGGGTGGCACCGGTCTGGGTCTGGCCATCTGCAAAGCCATCATTGAACGGCACAATGGCACAATCGGTGTGAGAAGCCGCGAAGGGGAGGGCAGCACATTCTGGTTTCGCCTGCCTGTCATGTCGCCCACGGCAGAGAAGAGTTTGTCGGGCGGGCATGAGGGAACCGCGGCGCCGGGCGGCGCACGGGCTTAAGGTTTGTTGCCGCGACCTCTGGTGGTGGCGGCCGACTCCAGCTCCGCGGCTTTTTCCTCTGCCTTCCTGGCTAGATTCCGCTGGCCGATGACCTCATACAGATCCGCAAGATCGTAATACGTCTGGTACCGGTTGGGCTCCAGTTGCGTCAGCTTGTAATAATCACCGATCGCTTTGCGAACCTGACCGAGCTTGCGATAGCAGTCCGCCCGCCCGGCATAGGCAGCGGAGAGCTTCGGATTGAGGCGGATGGCATTCGTGTAGTCGGCAATTGCCGGCTCGTATCTTTCCAGCAGCGAATAGGCGTAGCCACGGGACGTGTAGGCGTCCGCATTTTTTGAATTCAGCTTGATGAAGTGCGTCAGATCGTCAACTGCCTTGTCCGGCATCCCAGATCTCAGGTGCAGCGATCCCATGGCCAGAAAGATATCGTCTGCCCGCGGGTCGAGCCTGGCTGCCTCTGCGAGCTCCGCCAGCCCTTCGGACACACGGCCCATTTTTGCCAAGGTAATACCCAGCCCACGGTGCGACCTGGCGCTGCCGGGCCTTAGCTTGATAGCTGACCGGTAGTCGTATTGGGCTTGCTGGAGGTGTCGCTGCCTCAGATGCAAGTCTGCCCGAACCTGCCAGGCATCCCAGAGCTTCGGATCGATAGCCAGTGCCCTCGAGGCATCCTCAATGCCCTCCTGATCTCGCCTAAGGGCAATATAGACCTGCCATCGCTGGGCGTACGCATCTACGAGCAGCTTCTTGTCGCCGCCAGCAAGCCTCACCGCCTCCGACAGGTCGCTCAAGGCATTGTCAAACTTCCGCAGCTCCCTGTAACAGAAACCGCGCCAGAGGTACCGTCTGGCCACGCCCGGCATCAATTGCAAGGTTTGATTGTAGTTCTCGATGGCTTTCTCCCACTGCCGGAGGCCACGGTAAATATCAGCCTTTACGCAATATGCACCTTCGAGTTTGGGGTCCAGGGCAATTGCTTTCGTGAGATCGTCGAGCGCCGGCTGGTACTTCTTCAATTGCGCATAAGTCCAGCCCCGCATCGCGTAAGCTTGAGCCAGCGAAGGCTTCAGCTCGAGGGCTCTGTTGAAATGAGCCAGCGCGCTCTGGTAGCGACCGGCTTTTATGTCCAGGTTTCCACGGTGCAAGCAGGTATAGGCATCATCACCTGCCCGGCAGGGTTGCCCGAACACCACCAGGGCAACCAGGCAGCAACATATGGCCAGCCTCACCGGTGCTGTCGGAACCCGTCCGGCTGGGAGGGCAGTGCGGCAGTGCCTCATATTCGTGTGATGCATAAACCTTGTTTGCCCATGCCGCTCATGCATAAACGGTCCCGGATCGGCAGGAAATATGCATCCGATGCATAAGATTCAAGTATAAGTTATGCAGCTGGTGCATGACGGCCGGGCGGTGCTACTGCGGTCATCATGCAGGGGGTGTTCTGCCCGTCCGCTCACCCTACGGGTCTGGCGGGGCATCTCCCTCGAGCATACTCCAGAATTGCCTCTGGATGTCCCAGACCCCCTCGCCCTTCCAGTTCTTGAGGAAAACCTTGGCGGTCCAGAGCCCTTCTCGGTTGAGCAAAATGTCCGGCTTGAAGATGTAGTGCCCCTTGTACAGGTCATTGGGATCGTTGGCGTTGAACTCCTTGCTGAAGACCTCCCTGCCATCCGGATCTTCCAGCACCACCAGTCCCTTGTACTGGCGACGCTCGTACGGCGTGCCGAAGCCTATGACCCACGAGCAGTTCATTCTGATTGGCAGGCTTTTGCCGACGAACAGGTCGAACAGACCCCAGGTGTTGATCCGTCCGTCCTCCGCGTGCTCAGCACGGTCGCAAAAGAGGATGTAACCGCTGTGCAGATACTTCATGGATTCCTCCCACCTGGAGCTGGTCTTCAGTTAGAAAGATACCCTATGGCCGGGGCATCGGGCTGGTGGACCCCTCTCCTTTCAGGCGCGCAGCGAACCGATTGAGGAGGGGCGCGGGAAACACCGCTGCTGACAACCATCATCCCGCCAGCCGCAAATCAGTTTACCCGATTCAACACGTGCCCCCTACCTTTTGTGGATTACGGCATCGGCAATGTTGGGAGGTACTTCCTCGTAATGGGCGAATTCCATGACGAAGGTGCCCTGCCCGCGGGTCTTGTTGCGGATGTCGGTGGCATAGCCGAACATGTCGGAAAGCGGCACGAGCGCCTTTACCCTGGAGAGATGCTCGTTGGTCTCCATGCCCTCGATCTTGCCGCGCCGGCTGGAGATGTCACCGATGACATCCCCCATGAACTCCTCAGGCACATCGATGTCGACCTTCATGACCGGCTCCAGAAGCACCGGTCTGGCTTTCATGAAGCCCTCCTTGAAGCCGATTGAACCGGCAATGCGGAAAGCCATTTCCGAGGAGTCGACTTCGTGGTAGGAGCCGAAGACCAGCGTGGCTTTCACGTCAATCACGGGATAACCAGCAAGAACGCCGCCGGCCATGGCATCACGGATGCCGGCTTCGACGGCGGGGATGTATTCCTTGGGAATGACGCCGCCGACAATCTTATTGACGAACTCGAAGCCAGACCCGGGCGGCAACGGCTCCAGTTCCAGGACGACGTGCCCGTACTGTCCGCGACCGCCCGTTTGCCTTATAAACTTGCCCTCGCACTTGACCGGGTTTTTGATGGTTTCCCGGTATGCCACCTGCGGCTTGCCCACGTTGGCCTCGACCTTGAACTCGCGCAGGAGGCGGTCGACGATGATCTCCAGGTGCAGCTCGCCCATGCCGGCAATGATGGTCTGACCTGTCTCCTGATCCACCTTCACCTTGAAGGTGGGATCTTCTTCCGCCAGGCGGGCAAGCGACACGCCGAGCTTGTCCTGATCGGCCTTGGTCTTGGGCTCGATGGCAACCGAAATGACCGGTTCCGGGAACTTCATCGACTCCAGGACGATAGGAGCCCCATCGTCACACAGCGTGTCGCCGGTGGTCGTGTCCTTGAGGCCCACGGCAGCGACTATGTCGCCGGCAAACGCCTCCTGGACATCCGTGCGCTCGTCGGCTTGCAGGCGTACCAGGCGGCTGATGCGCTCTCGCCGGCCCTTGGTCGTGTTCATCACATAGGAGCCTGCCGCCAGGCGACCGCTGTATACACGCAGGAAGTTGAGCCTGCCGACGAAGGGATCGACCATGACCTTGAATGACAGTGCCGCGAACGGCTCGCCATCATCGCACCGGCGCGTCGACTCGGTGCCGTCCGGGAGCCAGCCGCGAATTTCAGCAACGTCGACCGGCGAAGGAAGATAATCGACAATGGCATCCAGGAGCAGCTGCACGCCCTTATTCTTGAAGGCGGAGGCGCACAGGACCGGGATGATCTGATTGTTACAAACCGCCTTGCGCAGGGCGACTTTGAGCTCCTCGATGGTGATCTTCTCGCCTTCCAGATACTTGTGCATAAGGTAGTCGTCGGTCTCGACGATTGCTTCCTCGAGGCGCCCGCGGTACTCCTCTGCGGATTCGGCCATGTCGCCGGGAATCGGCACTTCTTGAATCTTGCGTCCCAGCGCGTCGTCCTCCTCGTACAGGTACGCCTTGCCTGTAATAAGGTCGATGACACCACGGAAGTTCGATTCGGCCCCGATTGGCAGTTGAATGGGATGCGCGTTCGCCCAGGTGGAGTGCAGCCCGGGGAGCTGCTCACGAACCTGCTTGAGCACCCGGTAAAAGTCGGCGCCGGAGCGGTCCATTTTGTTGACCAGCACCATGCGCGGCACCTCGTACCGATTGGCCTGCTTCCAGACCGTGCCTGTTTGCGGCTGCACGCCCGCCACCGCACACAGCACGATGACGACGCCATCGAGCACCCGCATCGATCGCTCGACCTCGACCGTGAAATCAACGTGTCCAGGCGTGTCGATGAGATTTATCTGCTTGCCCTTCCACTGGCTGGTTATGGCAGCGGCGGTGATGGTTATGCCCCGCTCCTTCTCCTGAGCCATCCAGTCGGTCACCGTCGTGCCTTCGTGCACCTCGCCCACCCTGTGGATGAGCCCGGAGTAAAAGAGAATGCGTTCGGTGGTCGTGGTCTTGCCGGCGTCGATGTGGGCGGCAATACCCATGTTGCGAATGTCTTTGAGGTCTACGGATCGCGGCACGAGCGTGGGTTTCCTGTTGGGGTGGTCGTTGTGGGGACGAGCCTCAGAGTGCTGTCTGTGTGCTTTAGAGATTTCTACTACCATGAAACGTATCACGAGGGAAGGGATGCCGTCCGGCCGGTTAATAAAAGACCGGTTTTTCTACACAAATTGTCAGGAACGCGCCAGGGAAGAAAACCGGCAACACCGACAATCGAAGTGGAGCGCGGGGCAGTTCCGCTTGCGCGGGCAGCGAGCGAGCCGCTGCCTGAAGTGCCCGTGGGCTCCGGCGCAGGGGGACGCGATCAGCGACCCTAGTAGCGATAGTGAGCGAAAGCCTTGTTGGCCTCTGCCATCTTGTGCGTTTCATCACGCTTGCGGACCGACGCACCGGTACCCGCAGCAGCATCAATCAGCTCCGCGCACAGACGCTCGGCGAAAGTCCTTCCGGCTCGCTTGCGGCTGTTGGTGATAATCCAGGCAGTGGCCAGTGCCACGCCGCGGTGCTGCTTCACCTCCACCGGCACCTGGTAGGTCGAACCGCCTACGCGGCGGGCTTTGACCTCGACCAGCGGGGTGACATTCTTGACGGCTTTGTTGAAAACGTCGAGCGGCTCCTGCTTGGTTTTTTCCTTGACAAGCTGGAGGGCATCGTAGAACAACCGCTGCGCCGTGCTTTTCTTGCCGCGCTGCATCATGCGATGCACAAAGCGCTGAATGAGCTGGCTCCCGAACTGGGCGTCAGGCGGCGGAACACGCTTCTCGACAACTGCTCTTCTTGGCATTTTTGAACACCTTACTTCTTGGCTGCTGCTGCTTTCGGTCTCTTGGTGCCGTACTTGGAACGCCCTTGCATGCGGTCCTTGACGCCGGCACAGTCGAGCGCGCCGCGGACGATGTGGTAGCGAACGCCCGGGAGATCCTTGACGCGCCCACCCCGTACCAGAACTACCGAGTGCTCCTGCAGGTTGTGCCCGACGCCTGGGATGTAGGCAGTGATTTCAATGCCGTTGGTGAGCCTCACCCTGGCAATTTTTCTAAGGGCCGAATTCGGCTTTTTGGGTGTCGTCGTCTTCACCTGTGTGCAGACGCCTCGCCGCTGCGGGCAACCCTTCAAGGCAGGCGACTTGGTCTTGTAAGTGACCTTCTGCCGCTCCAGGCGTATCATCTGATTGATTGTTGGCACCAGTACTCTCCCGATTTCAAGCCAGAGTCCTAAATAGCAGATTTGAAATCATACCGAGAAAATTTTCGGCATGTCAACTTGCGCGCAAAGCCGGGGGCTGAAAGCCCCAGCGAGATTACACCTTATCAGGCTATGGGCGGGCAGCGTCAGATGTTTCTAATTAGTTAATGGCGGCGCGCCTCTAGGACAGGTCGCCTCTCCGCCAGCGGTGGAGCTGGCCGCGTTCCGTGGCCAGCGGCATGTTCATCGAGGGGATGACGCCGGAGCGCTCCAGACGGAGCTTGCTGGGCTGCTTGGCGCGAACCCAGTGCTCCCTGGCAAGCAGGCAGAACTCGCCGGCACGCTCCATCCCGTGAGCCTGAAGCGCCTCGGACACTGCCGGCTGAAAGTCGAAGACCCTGGCCGATACGTAGGAGGAACCGGAAGCAGTACGGAGCCGGTCGAGCGCAAAGGCGACCAGGCTGTCGGCAAGATCGGTCCAACCCGGGTGCACAGCGAACTCCAGATGGTAGTCGCCCTCGCGGTGGGCCGTCACCTTCACCGCGCTGGTAATCACCTTGCGCTCGGAATCGCGTGATATCCAGAACCAGCACTTGCGGCGATTCGCCTTCTGCGTGAGCTTTGGTAGCCTATCGAAGGGTAGCTCCGAAACGTTGAAATCGTCGGGCGACAAAGAGAAGACATGGCGGATGTCCGCGGGGAGCACCTCCTGGTGGAGCTGGAAGAGAGCGTGCTTGTCGGGCGGAATCGCGGGCCTGAAGCCTGTTTCGACCATGGGCTCTTCGCCTCCCGGCTGCGGCGGCAATTCAGCCTGATAATGCGTTACCTTGGTTAAGCGCCTGAAACCGCACGAACCGAAGAGCTGGAGGGCAGCCGAGTTGTGCACAGAAACCTCGCAGACAAAGTGACTGGCACCCTGGCTGCCGAACAGGGCAAAGGCGTATCGCAAAAGCTCCTGGGCAATGCCGCGTCCCCGATGGTGCGGATGGACGATGAGATGGTCGACTTGCCAGGTTTGCTTGGACTTTGCGGCGCTGCGAAGGGCAATCAGCCCGAGAATTACGCCGTCCTCCTTGGCCACGTAAACGGAGCTGGTAATGTGCATGTGGCACGGCAGCCAGTGTTGCCAGAAAGTAAGCCCCTTGAAGAAAAGCGAGGTAGACTCGCAGAGGTGCTCAGCCGGCGTGGGAGCCGTCTGATACTTCATGAGTCCCCTGACCTGGGCATAGTCGGTAGCGAACAACGGCTCGATTTTGATCATGGCAACCTCTGGCAGTACCTTCTGTTTGCCCGGATTCAGCCTCTATGCCGCCTCAGCTCACGAAAAGCCCCGGGGCGGCCCGGCTAAAACCTCGCCTGTAGCGCCTTTTCTAATTATAAGCGCTTCGTCGTCGCGCAGGGCTCCCCAGCCCTTCGCTCCTCCTCCGCGCGTCAAGACGCTCGGCAGCGACCGCCTCCCCGGCGCTCTTGCCTCGCTGTACGCCGTTCGCGAAGCTCCGTCGTCGCGCGAGGCGGCACCAGCATGACGTATCATTTGACGAGGGTGTCCACGAGTGCCGTCGCTTCGCGGCGGGAGCAAAGCATGGCCAAGGCGCAGAAGGGCGTAAAGACTGCAGCGGCTGAGAAGCCGGTGGTCAAGGTCGTCTGCGACAACAGGCGCGCGCGCCACGAATACGAGATTATCGAGGTCTTTCAAACCGGCATCGAGCTGCTGGGCACCGAGGTCAAGTCAATGCGACAGGGCAAGGCCAATCTGCAGGATGCCTTCGCCCGGGTGGAGGACGGCCAGCTCTGGCTTTATAACTGCCACGTCTCCCCCTACGATTTCGGCAACCGCTTCAACCACGACCCGCTCCGACGACGACGCCTGCTCATGCACAGGGGTGAGATCAGGAAGCTCAACTCGCGCGTCAAGGAAAAGGGATTAACTTTGATCCCGCTGCGACTCTATTTCCAGCGCAACTGGGTTAAAGTTGACCTGGCGCTGGCCCGTGGAAAGCACTTATATGATAAGAGAGAGACAGTAACCAAGCGCGAGTCCAAGCGCCAGCTCGAGAGGCTCCTGAAACAGGCGAGGTAGTTTAGCCTAGCATGGGCCAGCACTCCATGAGTACAGCCGGAGTTTTTGCCGCAGCCGTTGCGCGCCTGACAGCCGGGAAAGGCTCAGCCTATATCCTGTGCATATGCGCCTCGGTCATTTTGAGCCTGGCCGGCGCGCGCCCGGCGCTGGCAGCATCACCACTGGCGGTGGTGAAAAGCGAGCGTAACGCTGCTGCCTACCAGGAGCAGCATCTGGGAGAGTTCAATGAAGACTGGCTGTCCTTCAAACATACGCTGGAAGCGGCCAATATGCGCTACGACTTGCTGTCGGATGCCGACATCAAGGGCGAGCCTGGCAAGCTGGCCGGCTACAAGGTGCTCGTAGTTCCTCTTCTCGTGGACCTGCCGCCCGAGGCGGTGTATTGCTTGACCGAGTACCTGAAGAGCGGCGGCAGGTTGCTCATTACCGACGGCGGCGGCGTCCCTGGTCAGGCCGCTCAGACGATGCTGCAACTGGCCGGAGTGAAATTCGTAAAGCACGGCACCATCCAGGACACCAGGCAACTGGCCTGGCAACGGGAGCCGCTCCCGCTTATCCAGGACTTCGCCATCGGCACCACCATATCCGACGTCGAGGTCACCAATGGCGGTACCGCGGTGGCAAAGTGGCAGGACGCAAGCGGTGCGGATACGGGCGCCGGCATAGTTCGCCGCAACGGCAGCATCTACTTCACATGGGCTCCGGGGCTGCAGGGCGAGATCACCACCAACGCCTCCCTGCTTTCGCTGGCCATGGAGGATCTTTCCCCCGGCATCAGCCAGCAGGCAGCCGTTCAGATCAGCTTCGCGGATTACCAGACAATCAAGCAAGAACTGGAGTACCTCTCGAGGCGCACCGAAGAGGCGATAAAGACGGCCCGCCAGGCAGACCTGGCAGTTCCCTTCAAGGAGATCCAGCAAAACTACGAGTCTGCTCTTGCGCACGCCAGATTGTTTCACGAGGCTTACAAGAACAGGCAGTTCCTGCAGGCTGATGAGGAGCTGACGAGGGCGCGCCGCGACTTCTCTCTGGCTTTTGCTCGCTCCATGCCTGTCAGGCCCGTGGAAGCACGTTCCATCTGGCTCGACCGGGGAACGATAGTGGCGACGCGCAACGCCGCCGGCATGTCGGAGCTCTTCGATCGATTGAAAAAAGCCGGCATCAACACGGTCTATTTCGAGACCACCAACGCCGGTTTTGCCATGTATCCCAGCAAGCTGACGCAACAAAATCCTGATTTGGCCGGCTGGGATCCGCTGGCCGCCGGTTTGAAGGAGGCCCGCAAGCGCGGCATGGAGTTGCACGCCTGGGTGTGGGTATTTGCGGTCGGCAACATCAGGCACAACCCGATTGTCGGTCGTGAAGCAGATTATCCCGGACCGGTGCTCACCCGCTACGACCTGAGCTGGGCGCTGGCCGCAGCCAACGGATCGTTGCTGCCACCGAACCAGCCTGAATTCTGGCTAGATCCAGCCAACCCGGAGGCACGAAAGTTCGTCAAGGACCTCATCCTGGAGGTCGTGCAGAGCTACGCGGTCGACGGCGTTCAGCTCGATTACATCCGCTATCCCTTCAACAACAAGGGCGTGGAGATGGGGTTCGACTGGGTAGGGCGGACGCTGTTCGAGAAGGATACGGGGCTGTCCCTGGACAAGCTCGACGATGCAACCAGACAGGTCTGGCAGGCCTGGAAGATCCAGCAGGTCAACGAGTTCGTGCGCGACATCTCCACCACTCTCAAGCGCATGAAGCCGGGCTTCCGCATCTCCGCGGCAGTGTACGCGCTCCCCAAGCGCATGCGCCTGAATGCCATTCAGCAGGAGTGGGAAACGTGGGTTGCCAACGGCTGGGTGGACACGTTGAACCCGATGACATATGTGATGACGGCCGAGGACCTTTCGCAGAAGGCCGGCTGGGTGCGTGAAGCGACCGAAGACAGGGCGCTGGTCTATCCGGGCCTGTCGATCCGGCAGCTGGACACGGCCGGGTTCGTCCAGCAGATTGACACTTCGCGCCTGGTCGGCACGCTGGGAACGACGATCTTCGCCGCCGCACAACTGGATGACGCCAAGCTCAACCTGTTGCGGCTCGGGCCCTACAGGAAGACTGCCCTGCTCACGCCGCAATCGTACCCGGTGCGGGCCAGCCGCCTGCTGATCGACGATTTTGCAGCGATGGTGAACCGCTACTTGCAGGACCCGCGCAAACACATACTGTCCGACCAGGCCAGCACAAACGAGGTTCTGTCGCAGATCATGGCGCTTCAGCGCGAGCTGCACAGGTTGTCCGACACTGCCTCGCCGGCTGAGATCGAGGCGGTGGCCAAACAGGTGAGCGCTCTGCATGCGGCCGTCAAAGACTGGCTCCGGCTCGAGGCTTTCGTCGAGCGCGGGTTCCGCGCCCAGTACATCGCCAACTATCTGAGCCAGGTCAATGCCATTCTGTCCTATGCCGCACATAGGGCCAGATCGCACGAGCAACTCGTGGCTGCCTTCTCCGGGTAAGGCACGCGGCCAGGCCGGTAAGGAGGAGCTCCACCCGGCCAGCCCATTTCACAGGCTTGTTGCCGTGCGGCTGTCGTGTACGCGCAGGGCGATGTGTGAGGTGTATGAATTCAGTTCCTCGAGCGAGATCTCGAAAATGCCGTCGTCCTGACCGTCCCGTGCCCAGCCGGTAGTCGGATCTATGATGTCGCCCTTGCCGTAAGGGTCACGCAGCTTGATGCGGCATGTCCTGGGGTCGTACCCGAGGATGGCGTAGGCGTGGTTGTGTCTCATTCCGACGGAGGCGTTCTGATATGCCAGGTCGGTCAAAACCACCCCGACCAGCCCGTGCCGCGATTCGTTCGTCAGCAGCCGGTGCTGCTCATCCATGAGCTCCTGCAGCACACCCTTGCGGTCGAACCAGCTTTTGATCTGCGCCCAGGTCACATAGCCTTTACCCAGTCCAAACTCACCACACTGCATGCTGAAGGTATCGAGGAAAACATAGCTGTCGCCGGTCAAGATTCTAAGCGCCTTGTCGTCAGCCATACCGTAACTGGCGCCGGCAGGCTCCAGCCTGGGAGCGGCGGTCCACCTGCCGTACCAGATTCCGTGCCGGAGGAAATGCACCAGGAACTCGAAAAACTCCTGGTGTGCGGCGCGAAACCTCCCATAAGCCTTCTCCATGACCGAAACCCAGGTGGTCGGAATCCTCCTGCCGCCGGCAGCCACATAGGCGACGATCGGCGCCTCCTCGGGCGAGATGGGGGCGACCGTGACCGGTTCGTTCTTCGCTCCAGGGAAGGTGACCGTCATCGAGCCGTCGGGATTTTGAGCAATCATTTCGAATATGGCACGCCTGCCGTCCTCGGTGCTGGCCAGCGAGGCCAGAGCAGTAATGAAGCGGCAGTCGTATACCTTCCCCTGGACCGGCGCCTCGGGGCGCACGCCCAGCAGCCCCTGGGGGAACGGGCCGGCGCCGGTGGGGTTAGCAGGGTCATACAGCAGCGGCAAATCGCCAAACGCCGAATAAGGCGGCTTCCTGCCTCCAGCCGGCTGGGTGGCAGCCAAGACGTCCTCGTCTTCTGTCTCTGGATAGCTGAGCAGGTTGGTCACGGTGCCCACCAGCATGAGCACCAGAACCAATCCAAGAAGCACTTGCGCCTTCCTGCGCATTCAGTTCGCGTCCTCCATGAGGACTACGCTACCAGAATTTTCCTGAATGCCGGCTTACCGCCGCCCGTACGCAACGCTACTTTCGAGGGCATGTCCGTCTATTACATCGGAAGCAGATTCTGGAAACCAGTGCTCCCAGGCGCAAGATTAAGCGAAAAAGGGCCACGGCAGAGCCGTGGCCCTAGAAATCAAAGGAGGGTTACGTTTACGCGGGCGCATTGCCGTGCGCCCCTATGACGCTCGGGCTAGCTACCGGAAGACCAGTCGCTGACCACCGGGGCAGGCGCCGGGGGCACGTACGTCGACTCGGCCGCTGGTTGAGCCGAGAAAGCCGGCTGGGCAGGCTGCGGAGCAGCGGCTGCCTGAGCGGCGGCTGCCTTGAGATGCTCATCGAGCAAGCCTGCTTTTTCTCTCAGCAGATACTCGATGTAGTCACCGCGGCTCATACGGGAAGCGGCCACCTGCTCATCGAGAAGGCGATGAGCCATGGGCGTCACGCACACTGCCGTCGTGGTGCCGCGATTCTTACCGAAGAAGTAAGACTTCGCTCCACCCTTGGGGCCCGTCTGCTTGGCTGTAGCTGGCAATCTCAGCGGTGGCTGGCCGGCACGCTCACGAATAAGCATTTCAACGTAGTCACCATTGGACACACCAGATGCAGCCGCTTGTTCCTTCAGCAATTGGCGGCCAAGCGCGGTCAAATTGAAGGAGACCGAACCAGACTCCTTGCCAGGAAAGCGCGAACGGCGTGGCGAAGTGGTCTTGGTGGGAGTGGTGTTGGTTGGGACCGTTGTGTTCATCTAGCTTTCGGCAGCAGGTAAAACCAGTAGCTCAAGCACCGGGTACCTTCTCTGCCTTACCTCCTTTTCTGTAGAACGGGGATCCGACTTGGATTGCAAGATGGTAACTTGCTTTCGGACAACGGCTTGTAGCCTCAGCTACCTGGGAGCACAACCCTTGACCACCGTCGAAGTCAATTGTCGTGTCCTGGGTGCCTGGCAGGCGTATCGCGTTTGACGGCGACCACCAGTAGCCGGGGAACGCCCGATTCCCCCAGCCTCCCTCCCGGCCAATCTCGCACTTACTGCGGAATCTTTGAGGAGCGACCCTGGCAACCCTTTTTCAAGCCCTTGATTATATAGCAAACTTGAAGGATTTTCGCAGAAGTCATGTATTACAAACTTCTCATGCTTGGCGGGTTTCGGGCTTCTGACAAATGGTCGTCAACCACCAAGAACGTGACTGACAGCCCAGAGATTGAAAACCCAGGCAATGAGCGATCCCATGGCAGCCCCCACCAGAACCTCAAACGGCGTGTGCCCTAGCAATTCTTTAATTCGCTCCGAGGACAGATGAGGGTGCTCAGAAAAGAGCTCGGCCATCATCTGGTTGAGCACGCGCGCCTGCAGACCGACCGAGCGACGGACACCGGCGGCGTCGTACATGACGATGATGGCAACCGAAAGCGCAATGGCAAAGGACACCGAATTGAAGCCTTCGATGAGCCCCACCGAGACGGCCATGCCCATGGTGCATGCGCTATGGGCCGACGGCATGCCGCCGGTTCGGGCGATGAGCCTCAGGTCCAGCTGCCCGGTGCGCAGCAGCTTCGATAAAACCTTCACGCTCTGAGCCAGAAAGCTGCACAGAAGCGTGACCAGTATCACCTGCCAGCCACGACCCTCGCCCGGGCTGTGAGCCGGAGCGGGCAGCTCCGCAAATGAACCGAGCAGCAACCCAATCGTCTGAATGATGGCTTCCATTTCCTGAATCGAACTTTCAGGTCAGATAAGCAATTGCTCAACTGACCCGGTGAATCGCATATTCCAACAAAGACTCGAGCGTCGAAAGTGCGCCTGTATCCAACCCGGTCGACCGGAGGAGCGCCTTGCCCTCCGACTCCAGGGCCGCCAGCTTTTGCCTGGACTCATCCACACCGAAGAGACGCACCCAGGTAGCCTTGTCGGCGGCCTCGTCCTTACCCGGCGTCTTGCCAAGAGTCTTGGCATCACCGGTGACATCCAATAGATCGTCGGTGATTTGAAAAGCCAGCCCGAGCACCTGGCCGAATCGCGAAAACGCAGCCAGAATATGGTCTTTCGCTCCGGCAAGGCGCGCCCCAGACCATATTGAAAACCGGAGCAAGGCACCGGTCTTCCGGCCGTGGACCGACTCCATCATCGCCTCCGTAATGGGTTCATCCGGACGTGCAGCCAGTCCGGTGAAGCGCATGTCCTCCACCTGACCGCCTACCATGCCGGCCGCACCGGTAGCGCGCGACAGCGCCAAAGCCACATCCAGGACCACGGCACGATCAACCCGGGCAGGGGTCTTGTCGAGAAGCACCTCTAGGGCAAGCATCAACAACGCATCACCGGCCAGCAGGGCGATCGCTTCGCCGAAAACCTTGTGATTGGTGGGCCGGCCGCGCCGGAGATCGTCGTTGTCCAGCGCCGGAAGATCGTCGTGAATCAAACTCATGGCATGGATCATCTCAACCGAGCATGCGCATGGCAACGCCAGCTCGGCTGCATCGGCCGAGACGGACTCGGCTGCCGCCAGGCAGAGAATGGGGCGCAGGCGCTTCCCACCGCCCAGGACCGAATAGCGCATCGACTCCCAGAGCACTGCTGGCTCGCCTCCAGCCAGATACTCGGCAAGCCTGTCCTCCACCAGCTGCCGACGGCTGGTCAGGTACTGCTTGAACTCCACACTTGCTCCAACAACCATGCGTTAGATTTTACTCGGGCGGTCTGCCAACCGCCCCTACCTGGTTGTGCGAGTTGATACATAAGGGGAGGTTTGCCGGGCAGCGTCGGGACCATGCAGC